>CAYMQW010000008.1:0-15484 GCA_964392595.1 uncultured Nitrospiraceae bacterium | reverse complement strand
GATGCGCGCCGTCTTCCCTTAAGCATCTATGGGTCATGGCCCCGAAATATTCAACAGACCCTCAAGGCAAAAACTTAAGAGGTAAATCCGAAGCGCGAATATCGAAATCCGAAACTAATAAAAATGACCAAATTGAATAATTCAAATTTCAGATTTGTTTCGAAATTCGAGATTCGGATTTACGCCATCAGCAGAGAGAACGGAAGTTCATTGAACCTAGAAACGACGGTTGGGCGCAAAAAAATCCGTTTTCAGGTTAAATCGTCCAAAGGCTAAGTCCGCATCAAAGGACCCTTTGCCCTGTTGAACGGGAGCTTCGCTACGATCGTTCCCATCAGACACGAGTCCGTGTACCCGGCATGAAACAAACCCGCGCCTACACCAGCGGGAATAGCCAAAAACCATGGATTGACTGTCACCCCAAGAATGACTCCCAGAACAATCATGACTCCCGCCACCATCCGCACCTGACCTTCGAGGGATATTGCTCGTTCTCCTTGCACGACCGGATGCCCGGCAGCCTTCCATGCAGTAATTCCACCTTCTAAGAGATGACAATTGCTGATACCAAATTGATTCAATTCGTCATAGGCCAATTTGATCCGATTCTTGGTGCGACACATCAAGACAATTGGTCGGTCCTCGCTCTTGGTTTTTAGCTCTGAGAGATGGCTGGCCACATCCGCCAACGGGACATTGATGGCCCCAGGCACATGAACCTCGCCAAATTCTGCCGGAGTTCGAACGTCAATAAGCTGGAAATCCTGACGAACCGTTCCATTCTGCATCAGGTCCTGTGCGCGTACCCACGGATACACTTTTTCTTCCACTGTTGTTTTCACCATCATTCTCTCCTCTCACATACTTACAAAAATTTCTTTAGCTAGTCCGTTCGCCCTGAGCCTGTCGAAGGGTGAGAGATTCCAATAGAAATTCATGGTTCGACAAGCTCACCACGAACGGAATGTTGAGCTATTGATGAATCCTGACACTCGTGCCATACCTTCAATTCAAGGTGACATCAGATGCCTGCCCCAGGTTTTCTCCCACGCTTCATACCCACCAATCAAGTCAATCGCCTTTCCCCTTCCAGCTCGTTCCAACACACTGGCCGCAATGGAAGAACGATATCCGCTCGCACAATGCACGACCAATTCTTTGTCGGTCGGGATTTCACTTAGCCGCTTCGCCAAATGTGGAAGCGGAATGTTGAGACTGTGATCGATATGGCCCTTTTCCCATTCTTTCTCCGCTCGGACATCCAGTACCACTGAGGGACGAGACGTACTCAGTTCCACGGCTAATGCCGCTGCGGTTATCCGTAGGGTCTCTCGCACGAGATCGGGACGTGTGGCTAAGGCCTGCATGCCGGCTTCCAAAAACCCCGCGACGTAATCGAACCCGATTCGGCCCAATCTGGTCACAGCCTCTTCCTCACGGCCAGGTTCGGCAATGAGGACAATGGGCTTTTCAGGATCAAGAATGATTCCCGCCCACGTGGCAAACTTGCCATTCAAGCCAACGTTGAGACTCCCGGCAAGATGTCCACCTGCATAGTCCTTGGGATCGCGCACATCCACCACTTGAGCTTCTTGCCTTTGTAGCTCTAATAGTTCATCCAAAGAAAGCGGTATGAGGCCTCGACGCACTGCATCTGTAAGAGTTGGGTGCTTTTCCTTGTTCAGCTTGGCATCATAGCCAAAGTACGCAGGCGCCTCGGGTTGCCCCCTGGTGATCATGCTGACAAATTCCTCTTGTTTCATAGGTTGCAGGGCATAATTTTCCGACCGCTGAGTGCCTATGGTGGAGACGGTATCGGTACTAAGATTTCGTCCACACATAGACCCGGCACCATGAGCTGGATAGACCAGAGTGGCATCTGGCAATTTCAAGAGTGTGTTGTGGAGAGAATCGTAGAGCATTTCGGCCAACGCCGTGTCACTGATTCCAATCGAGGCCATGAGGTCCGGGCGCCCAACGTCCCCGATAAACAGGGTATCTCCTGTCAACACCGCGTGAGGGTTGTTCGAACTGATGGCAAGATCGTACACAACAAGAGAAATGCCTTCTGGAGTGTGCCCAGGTGTTTCTAAGACCTTCACTCGGACATGTCCAAATTCTATAACGCTGTCATGTGCCCACGCCGTGAATGGATAGGTTGCTTGAGCGTTCGCTCCCAAACAGATTTGCGCTCCCGTTCGTTCCCGCAATTCCAAATGCCCTGCGACAAAATCCGCGTGAAAATGGGTGAGGAACACATACTGAATTCGCCACCCTTGCATATCGGCGTCGTCCAGGTATTGCTGGATGTCTCGTTGAGGATCAACGACGGCAGCGATTTTTGTGCCTTCATCCGCCACCATATACGACGCATGAGCCAGGCAACTAAGATAGTATTGTTTGAGAATCATTCTGGCACCTCCCGCGATAAAAGAATTCCTACACTCCTAACTAAGCAAATTGAGTGCCACGATTGCCTCCAAAAGTTAGTTCAGAAAAGTTGCCGTATTTCAACGAGTTATAAATTTAAAAGGTAGAACTCACGATTTGTCCAGAATACACTGTTAATCATTTTATGTTAACACGTTAAGTAAACACGTTAACTAGATGCTGGGATGGCTAAATACCGAGTTTATTGAGCTTCTTCCAAAGAGTGACACGGCTTACGCCCAATAATTTGGCAGCTTGGGTTTTACTCCCGTTGGTTTGACCCAGGGCCTCGACGATACGACGACGCTCTTCAACTTGTTCTGGGGTTAGGGAGGCTGGGGAGCCAATGTGCTTTGGTTCTTGTTGATGCATTCGAAGTTCAGGTGGCAAATCAAAAATGGTCAACACGTCACCGGATACGGTGACAAAAGCATGTTCCATAGCATTTTTTAATTCACGAACATTTCCAGGCCAGGCATAGTTCATCAAATGCTGCATTGCATCTTTCGCAATATCTGACACGGGATGCTGACGGGTCTTAGAGCCCTCAGTAATAAAATGGTGCACCAGCAACGGAATGTCTTCTCGTCGATCCCTCAAAGGGGGCAAGGTAATTTCAAACACGTGAATCCGATAATAAAAATCTTCCCGCATGGTCCCAGAGGCTAACAGATTTTTAACATCTTTATTCGTCGCCGTTATCAGTCGCACATCTATCTTGATGCCCTTGTCATCCCCAACTCGCCGAAACTCACCCTCTTGCAACACACGAAGAAGCTTGAGTTGCAAGAGCGGACTGGTATCCCCAATTTCGTCGAGAAAAAGCGTTCCGCCATCGGCGGCTTGGAACACACCAATCTTGTCACGCACTGCACCGGTAAACGAACCTTTGACATGCCCAAACAATTCACTTTCCAATAAGGTTTCTGGAATGGCTGAACAATTGATCGCAAAAAACGGGCGATCGCTCCGTGCGCTCAACGCATGAATGGCTCGTGCGGCCAGCTCTTTTCCGGTTCCTGATTCCCCAGTCAACAGGACGGTGACATCTCCTTGGGCGGCTAATCGCAATCGGCGAAAGACTTCCTGCATGATGGGGCTTTTCCCCACCATGTGTTGGAAGGCATCCCGCAATCGGGTTTGTTCTTCGAGCACTTGAATTTTTTCATTGGCGACAATGAACGACGTGAGATCCGTAAATGTCCCAACGGCCCCAGCCACCTGGCCATGTTCATCTCGTAAGATTGAGACGTTGCCAAACAAATAGAGTTCTCGCCCATCTTTGGCCAACACTTTGCATTCTTGATTGCAAATCCCCCAAGGGTAAGGAGTCGGGTTTTCCAAGAATTCAATCAATTTGCCAAACCCTTTGCAATTGTAGCCTTCAAGAATATGACAGGTCTTTCCAACGATATCCTGGCTTGAATAACCGGTAATACGAGCCGCGCCCGCGTTCCATGCCACGATGGTTCCTGTCGCATCGACGGTGAACACGCCGTCGGCCATGGCATCGATCATCGTATTAAGAAGATTGGGATTTTTCCGAAAATCTAATTCCATGAGTCTCTCGTGTCAGTTGAGGTCATTCTTGCGCAAACCCTTAAGATCTCCAATCCATTTCCCGAAGAAATAATCAGTTTCTATCCTCGGTTTCATTCACCATTGTAGTGAGCCTACACCTTGGTCTCAACCAAAAACCGGCCTCCACGTCACGAAACGCCAACCTGGATGGAGACAAGTTCAGCCGCGCGCCTATGGCTCAGTTTTTGGCCACAACAGGAACCCGCCATACATCGGCTCAAACTCACCAATCTAAGGATTCATCCTTTTGGGCTTCAATTTGAAACCGAGCAAGAGCTCCAACCCGGAACACCCTTAGCATTTCGGCTGCTTCTCCCACCCATGACCGCCATTGCGCTCAAGGGCATGGTCACACATACCAAGTTATCTTCTCGCAAATTCATCACGTCCATTCGTTTCACCACGATTCGAGATGCCGATCGAAAGCGGTTAGACGAGTTCACCAACAAACGCCGGACCATTCGCCTGCAAGCCCGTTGCGTACCCTCAACATCCGCACCCACAGCGACCTCTCCTTCTTAGCCAGACCACTCCATCGAACGCCACAACCTTCTTGCCGCTGAGGGAGGAAGGATCATCGAGTAAATCCGAAACTCGAATATCGAAATCCGAAACAAAAGAGAGTGACCTAATTGAAGAATTCGAATTTAGGATTTCGGATTTGTTTCGAAATTCGATATTCGTATTTCGAGTTTACGGGCCGTTTTTTGAATTTGGCAGATCAGAACACACATGGCCTCACGTGTACGCCTGGCCAGTATTTCTTCAAGCAAGGACGTTTCCTGAGACCACGTCATGAGTGGGTTTTATGAGTTGGAGGCCAACAGAGACTGAAAAGCCGGATCAGTTTCGAGATACCCTTTGAGTGTATCGCTTTCCAGCATGTACGCCCAAGACCGATTACTAGCTCCTGGAATTTTTTGATACCACCGACGAGCTTCGGTTAATAGCTTGATCATCGCTTCATTATCCGGCTTGGGTCGGAAAACCAGGCTATAGGCCTTCGCATAACTAGCGGAAAATTTCACCAAGGGCTCACTAGCCAAATTGAATGCTTCATCGGCTTCTTCATAGCCTCGGACAATATCCGGATCATTGAGATGCCGACTCCAGGCCACCTTGCTAATGCGAGACCAGGCCAAGGCCATGAGAATCCTGGCCCGAAGCTCCGTGTGATCATTAGGCACTTCTGACAGTAATTGCTGAGGGGCCAAGATGGCGGTGACTTCATCATTGGTCCACCGGTAGGCGGCGCTGAGCTTAAGCCGCGTTTCAAAATCACCAGGTTGCAACTCGGTCAACGCCTCCATGGCCGGAATCATTCTATATAAATAATCCGCCGGGGTCGGTTCCGTTTCCCCGTCCATTTCCATGTCCAAGGAAATGTCCATCCGATCTGTCGAAGACTGCACGGTCCAGTACAATTCATTGAAACCTTGATAGAGCACATCACCCGAGACGTCCACGCCATGATTGCTTGCCGCGTAGGCCATGAGGCCCTCATAGAGTTCATGCGTAATGGCTTGGAGGGCAGGCACATGGGAGGAATCCACTGCGAGCACACGATTCAGCATCGCAATGCGGTCTCGCCGTAACTCCAGTGTTTTGGCTCGTTCAACCCCTGCATCAAGCATCTGTTGCGCTTCTTGCGCGCCCCAATACTCGGTGGTTTTTTGCTCAAATCCCCCCGCTTCCATCACAAAGGGAATAAAAGTGCCCATGGATGACTCAAGTGGAATATTCAACACTGCGGTATCCACGGGAAACCCATGCTGTTTAAGACCGGACAGGACCACCCATTTGACGGTGACCGCTTTGATCGGATGAATAGGCTTCTTATACGGAACAGCCCAATCCATTGCTCCAGGACCATGCGCAGCTGGAGAGGTGATAGGGTCCGGGTAGGCAATCCGGGTTCGCACGAAAGTGGTCGGCACCGCCACCACATGATCCTGCCCTTGAATCTGGAATGACGCATGAGGCAATGGGCCCGTACTCACCAGCTCAAGGGAGAAACCTGGAGACCCTGCGATAACGCCAATCTGTGGCATCACGAAAAACGAAGGTGCGCGTTGGCGTGTATGAGTTTCGGCGATCAGGAACCGTTTGAAATCAGCATAATTTACGATTTTACCCACACCCGGCCACAATTCATCCAAGGCTCGGTCTCGCTGGTCAATGACTTCAGTATGCGCTTGAGCTAATCGATCTCAACACCAGGCGTAAACCGGATCAGACGATCCTGGGAATTCGCCCCCCACGACTAATCCGGATTCCATCATCTTGAGCAAACACACAAAATCATTTTGCGCTACCGCAATCTGATCACTCGCGGCCACGGCTTGACTATACCGCTGCACCGCTTGCACCATCTCCAGGGACACACCTTCAGCGGCCCGAGCCTGCCCTTGCACACCAAAAACTATCAAGGCGGTGATGAAAAACCCAATTCCCACTCCAACCAACCACCACCAACAAAGCGGCTCTTTATAGGGAACAGCTCTACTTCGATTTCGAAAATTTCTTACACTGTACTTCATGGCCACTTCTCCTCCACTCACACTATTGAGATACACTACGCGTTCTTCCTCTCACTGTACGAATCCGTTTATTCCTCCACCACGACAGTCCCGTTCATGACGTGGCCTGGGAGGTCACAGAAAAATGGAAAGGAACCTGCGTTTTTTGGGGAAAATGTCAGCTCCGCCTGCCCCTGAGATGGAATCAGGACGCGATGAAACCCTTGTCTATCGAATTGAGGCGCCCCATTTCCTGAAACTTGAACGTTGGTTTTCGCCAGTAAGTCCGTGGGAACAAAGGCATGTAGCTCCACATCATCATTCTTGAACACCAACCGAATGTGTTGCCCCACACGAAGCCGAATCAGGTGGGGTACAAACCGACGATTCTCAAGACGGACGATAATATGCTGGGCTTTGCTTACCACAGCCTCATTTCCATTGAGCGATGCCGAAGCCCAGGTAACCGGGGGAGTCACTCCCATTGCGATCAACCCCACCACACTACAAACCAGCACCGGCAAGGCTACTTGATTCACGAGAGTCTTTCTCATCACGTCGTTCAAGTTGTTACCACCTTGGAACGGCCTCAAGCAACGATCGAAACGCCCTTTCTCACCCCAAAAGCCCCTCAGTAGCACCCAGGGCTTTCTACACCATAAAGGTCAATCGGCACTTAGGACCTGAGAGAAAATAACTTGGCCATCTCGCATCCAATCTTCGGGCCATCTTTGAACAGGCCTCAATCGAAATACCCTCCATATAGCTGTGCTATGCCTCGGGTTTTCCTCAATCGTTCCGTCCAAATCTGACCCAAATCTTGGCGCGATAGGGTCCAAGTGATTTTCTCTCAGGTCCTAAAGTTTGCTGCCAAAAATCCGACAGAAGTTGTAGCGAGAAGTTATTTCCAAATATGAATACTTGTGTGAAGGAATTCCCATGTTGTTGAACTATGTTCTGTTGGGCATCGTACTCGGAGCCATTATGGCGTTTGCGTGGTTTGAGATCTCTCGCAGCAGTTCAGTCGATTCCAATTTCGGCATGAATATGCTGAAACGCCGCCTCCGGGATTAGCCGCCTGACTTGTGTCCCTTTCTTCCCCTTGGCTTTCCGGTTTTGAACACCCTTGGCACACGCTCCATAAAAGTCCAACCAGCTACTCATAGCTTACCCATCTCAAGCCGCTTGCTTCAAGGAGCCCCCCTCCGTACAATGCCGACACCCCCAAAGAGGTTTCAACAGGGGCTGTTGAATGATTGACATATTTCCATTATGTCGTCCGCATGTAATGCATCTCATTCAACGGCAAGAGGGGATGTTGAAAAAGGTGCGCTCAGCAAGGCCGCAGGTGCTTTGGCGCACGAAGCGTACTCATAGTACGTGAGCACGACAAAGGGCCGAGAACGCCGCTGACGCCATTTTTCAACATTCCCCTCTAGGAGAACGGCATGATTAAGCTCATTCGCGAAGGCTCAACCAAATATCCCTGGCTGCTCAAAATCATTATCCTCCTCATAGCTGGGACCTTTATGATTGGGATGGGTTGGTTTGGGTATGAAAGTGCACAGCAACCCAATGCCGTAGCCATTGTCGGGCCGTATACAGTCAGTCTTGATGAATTCCGTCGGACCTATACTCGTATGTATCGATTTTATAAGGATGAGCTGAAACAGGAATTGGTGGACGAGGAAGACTTAAAACAACAGGTCATCCAAAGTATGGTCGACAAAAAAGTGTGGCTGGTGACAGCGGATGAATGGGATATTGGCATTTCGCCCGATACCCTCCGCTATGAAATTAGGAAGAGGAAAGAATTTCAAACAGACGGAACGTTTGATGCGGGACTGTACCATAGGCTCCTTATCCAGAATCGGTTTTCACCTAAAGATTTTGAACAACAACTGACCAGAGATCTTCAGACCCAACATGCGCAAATCATTGTCCAAGATGTCGCCACGCTCAATCCATCGGAAGTGCAGGAAGCGGAGGAGTTAGCCGCTCGTCAAACGGCCGGAATGGAGGATGAAGAGGGA
The DNA here is from genome assembly GCA_964392595.1 of uncultured Nitrospiraceae bacterium. Classification (GTDB taxonomy): domain Bacteria; phylum Nitrospirota; class Nitrospiria; order Nitrospirales; family UBA8639; genus Nitronereus. The sequence continues at coordinate 6,921 of CAYMQW010000008.1, read as the reverse complement.
ATAGAACGAATCCGCAAACGTATTCGTCTTCAAATTTTGTTCCAAAAGAAGCAGCGTGCGTTACAAGCCTTTCAAGCAGCCAAGCGGTTGACCTCCGATGTGGAAATTCGGCAAGAATATCTGTAGATTTTCAGGTTTTTGCCGGGTTGTCGGACCTACCGAATCCTTTTTCTCCCCTAACCTAATTGGTTTTCTGGAATTTCATCTTGCGGGGTTTCGTCCCCGCCGACAAGATCCTTTTGTTTCGGCAAAAGAACCTCGGCGTGTGGGGGTAAAACCCCACTAAAATAATTCTGGATACCCGATTAAAGATTTCGGGAATGACGGGATTGATTTGTTGAAGGCAATTGGTTCAGCTGCCGTTTTTTGAATTTTCTGAATCGAGGATTGGGAGATCGACAGGGAGCGCTTCAGCGCTTTTGAGGCTACCGCGTTTAAACATTGCATGACCTTTGCCGCCTCGAGTGACCGGTTGGTATTTCCGGATGGTGATGGGAAGCTTGGCACCTTCTTGTTTGAGTGCCACAAGTTGGTCATCTCTTTGGTACAGAAGACGTGCGGCCAACAGGCGATCGGCTGAGTCAAGTTTTATCACCGTTACTCCACGTCCGGGGCCTGAGAGGACGCCCACCTCCTCGGCTTTGCACAGAAGTACTCGACCGCGTTGAGAGGCGACTGCGAGGATGGGCGTTTTTGAAGAGAGGCGTAACGCTTCAATTGTGACGACTTCTTCACCTTCCCGAACTTTCATGAATTTCCGGCCTAGTCGGGTTGAGGGTTCCTTGAATGGTGCCAAATCAAAGCGCACCCCCATTCCTGCAGAGGAGACACCGATCACTTGCCCTAAGGAGACCGGCTCATCTGCTGCTGCCAAGGCTCCATCAAACAGCGGAAGCACTGGGGCTCTTTTTTTCTTCGGTTCTGGCGGCACGATATAAAACCGAGGATCTAGGCTCAGTCCCGCGATGATGTGTTCGCCATCTTTAAATTTAAACAATTTTTGTGCGGGGTCTCCGAACCCACTTCGAGCTAATGGAATATCACCAATGCGAATGGTGTAGGCGCTACCAAAGTTGGAAAAGAACACGACGGTATCGATGGTGCTAGCAATCATGGCGGCAAGAAGGTTGTCGCCTTCTCGAAGCCGGGTTTTCGACAAGTCTTTGACCATGCCAACGCGGCGAATCCATCCCTCGGTGGAAACGGTGATGACTGCGTCTTCTTTGACGATATAGGCATCAGGATCGAATTCGATCTCTTCGGTTTGGCGACGACCGACTTTGGTTCGGCGTTTGTCTCCAAACGTCTTGGCGACATCTTGGAGCTCTTTCTTCACGGTATTCCATAATTTTGTTTTTGAAGCGAGGAGGGCCTGGAGGTCCTTGGCTTGCTTCTTTTTATCGGCCAGCTCATCGAGCATCTTTTTGATTTCGGTGCGGGAGAGTTTATAGATCGGCGTGTCTAAAATCGCGTTGGTTTGGAGGTCGTCGAGTTGAAAACGGTGTTTCAGTTTTTCAGCAGAGTCGGCCTTGCCATCACTTTGCCTGACTATTTTGAGCACCTGGTCGAGCGCATCGAAAATGGTTTTGAAACCCGCCAGAATGTGAATGCGTTGTTCTAAGATTCTCAGGTCATAGGAAAAGCGGCGTGTGACGGTTTCAAAACGAAAGTCGATGAACTGTTCGAGTATGTCTTTGAGGTTCAGGCATTGCGGTCGTGACGTGGCGGCACCGGTTGTGGGAATGAGACAAGTGAGATTGACGGAAAAATTATTTTGGAGTGGCGTGTTTTTAAACAGATAGGCCATGGCCAGGTTGGGATCGGCATCTTTCTGAAGCTCCAATACAATTCGGACATCGGTGGTGGAGTCATCGCGGACGTCGACTAACTGCGGCACTTTTCTGGCCGCGATGAGTTCGCCCATACGTTCGACAATCGTGGCTTTGTCCACCGCAAAGGGTATCGAGGTAATTAATATTTCAGATTTGCCATGTGATTGTGGGAGCACGGTAAATTCCCCGCGCAAGCGAATCGATCCTTGGCCGGTTTCGTATATTTCTCGCAGCTCGGCTCGGTTGTTCAGTATTTCTCCGCCGGTGGGGAAATCAGGCCCTTTGATCGATTTCATGAGATCGGACACTGTGGCCGCGCGATCGTTGATGAGGGCAATGGCGCCTTCGATCACTTCGCTCAGATTATGTGGGGGGATGTTCGTGGCCATGCCCACGGCAATGCCCGTGGATCCATTGACCAATAAATTTGGAAATCGCGAGGGCAGCACCATCGGTTCTTCGTCTTTGCCATCGTAATTGGGCTGAAAGTCAACGGTGTCTTTGTTGAGTTCGGTGAGGAGTTCTAGTGCAATGGGTGTCAGTTTGACTTCGGTATACCGGTAGGCTGCGGGCCGGTCGCCATCGAGGCTCCCGAAGTTGCCATGGCCATCCACAAGAGGGGCTCGGAGGGACCACCATTGCGCCATACGCGCCATGGCGTCGTAGACGGCGGAATCGCCGTGGGGGTGCCATTCACCAATTACCGATCCGACAACCTTCGCGCTTTTGATGGGCGGTCGGTCTGGCACCAATCGATGGTTGTGAAACATCGAAAACAAAATGCGCCGTTGCACAGGCTTCAGGCCGTCTCGCACATCAGGTAAGGCGCGAGAGGTAATCACGGACAACGCGTAGTTCAGATATCGCTGACGGGTGGTTTCATCCAACGGAACGGTGATGACGTGTTCCTGAACAGTATTCCCATTTTTGGGAGTGCGAGGTTTTCGAGCCATTAAAAAAATCTTCTAGCAGAAATATTGAAAAGTCAAAAACTTGTAAAAGTTTTTCATTCGTATGTGAGTGCCCCAAAGCATCAATAGTAAAGCAGGATGTTCAAAAAGTTCGTCCAGCAAGGCCGCAGGCTTTTTTGCGCGCGGAGCGTACGACAGTACGTGAGCACGAAAAAATGCCGAGAACGCCGCTGGCGGGCTTTTTGAACATCCTGCCTAGAACTTGGGGGGGGGAGCATAGGGAAACGGCGACGGAGGAAGTTGCCCTGGGAGTAAACTCGCAGGATCGACCGGTTCATTTTTTCGAAGTCGTTCGCTGATGTGCGATTCCACCCAGTCCGGATCCCACCATTCAACCGGATTGACCTGAACTCCATGTAACAGCATACTAAAGTGTAAATGATCTCCTGCAGCCAACCCCGTCATCCCTGATTTCGCAATCATTTGCCCTTTGCGCACATAGTCTCCCTTTTTGGCTGCAAAGGAGGACAAATGCGCATACAACGATTGCAGCCCATACCCGTGGTCGATCACGATGGTATTGCCATAAATTCCAAAGTATTCCGCGAGGACGACCACGCCACTATTGGCCGCTTCGACGGGGTAGTGTTTGGTGACCGCGAGATCGAACCCGAGATGATCCTGGGTATCAACGACCTTCCCGTGATAGACATATTTGCGGTGATCGGCAAAGAACGCTTCTACTTGGGAATTGGATAGTTGGACGAAGGCACCTTCCCACATGAACTCGGGTTTGCTGGTCGAGCCCAGGTTCTTGAGTTGCTTGGAATTGGTTTCTCGTAAATCATGGTTGACGGCAAGAAAGTTTCTGAGAGGATCGTCCTGGTCTTCGATTCCTGCGGTGTGTCCGATAATGGGACGAACAATTCGTGTGATAAATCGGTCCGTGATTTTAATATTTCGTGTGCGCCATTTTTTTCGAAGGACTTTGATGTCCACTGTTTCGACGGCCTTATTGCCGAGCCCGTCGTCTGCGACAAGTTGAATGGGTGTCTTTGCTGAGAGGTCGTGAGGAAAGGCGATTAAGGAAAAATAACTATAGTCTTCGTCGGGTGTGGGGTAGCCAGGGAAAAAAGCTTCGCCGATTTGGACACCGAAATGTTTGGCATCGTCGGAGGCCCGGTAGAAAATCACACCGGTTCCTCCTTGGGTAATGGGCAATGGCGTGGATATTGTTTCCAATCGGGGCGGAGTGAATTTGACGGTGAAGTCTTGACTGAGACGTGTCCAGTTTCCTTCGAAAAACCCACGCCAGGAAAAGTCTCGGGCCGAGATGATCAACGTGGCAGGCCCGCGGCGTTTGGGGATAATGTCGTCCCCAAAAGGGATAAGGTCAAGCTCATAGAGGTGTTGTGTCCCGCCTTCTAACGAGAGCGCACCGTGTGAGGGAAAGCGTTCTTCGGCCAGAGTGTACGTCTCGAGATTTTGAACCAGGCTGACTGAAATCTCTTGAAGCCCGGTACCCTCATCTTCAATGCGAATGGACAGAGGGGTGGTGGGGCCAACCTGCGTAAAGGGCTGTGCAAGAGAAATGCGTGGAGGGGCATCGTCACCCCACCGAATGGAGGCGACAAGGGCGATGTAGGTAGCAATGATAGCGAGCGCTATCAGGTAAAACACGATTTTTTTATTCACGCATATGGGGAATATCAGGATATGACGATTCCGTCAACCGGAAACAGAATTCTTTATGGTTGAGTTATGGGAAAGGTAAGGGTGAGAGTGCTGTCCGACGTTCATCTCGGCGAGGAAGGGGAAGCGCCCAATCATTTAGTTTTGCAATTTCATCCTTGACTTAATCGTTATTTCGGGGAGAATGGGTTTCAGGGTAGCTGAAGGTCTGAAGAGGAAGGGGTGGGCCATGGTTGGGGTGAGCCTACCTTGGATCTCTTGTTGATGCGAAGGATTCACTCAATTTCCAAAAGGAGTACACGTGGGTTTTACTAGTGACATGTTAGGCTGGTTTTCGAGTGATTTGGCCATTGATCTTGGAACGGCGACGACACTCGTGTATGTCCGTGGGCAGGGTATCGTTTTGAATGAGCCGTCGGTCGTTGCCATTGAAAAGCAGTCCAATACGGTCTTAGCCGTTGGGGTGGAAGCCAAGCGCATGGTTGGCCGAACACCGGGCAACATTGTCGCCATTCGCCCAATTAAGGAAGGGGTGATTGCCGACTTTGGGATGACGGAGAAGATGCTTAAGTATTTTATTAGCAAGGCGCACAATCGCAGTTCGTTTGTGCGGCCACGGTGTATCATTGGAGTTCCCTCACGTATCACCGAAGTTGAGCAGCGAGCTGTACGAGAATCCGCGACGCATGCAGGTGCTCGTGAAGTCTATTTGATTGAAGAGCCTGTGGCTGCGGCGATTGGTGCTGGATTGCCAATCACCGAACCATCCGGCAATATGGTGGTCGATATCGGAGGAGGAACGACTGATATCGCGGTTATTTCGTTGGGTGGCATTGTCTGTAGCGAATCCGTGAAAGTCGCTGGCGATCAGATGGATGATGCCATCATGAGCTATGTCAAACGCCGATATAATTTGCTCATCGGCGAACACATGGGTGAAAAAGTCAAAATGGAGGTGGGTTCGGCCTATCCGCTTGAAGAACAAAAAACGATGATGGTCAAAGGCCGCGATATGATTTCTGGTATCCCGCGAACTGTAGTCGTTAACGATGCGGAAATTCGCGAGGCGTTAGAAGAACCGATTCATGCGATTATCAATGCCCTTCGAACCGCATTGGAAAATACACCACCGGAATTGGCAGGAGATATTATTGATCGTGGAGTTGTCCTTACCGGGGGCGGGTCTATGCTTCCGGGATTGGCTACGAGGTTTCAAGAAGAAACTAATTTGCCGATTGTCACGGTGGATGATCCTCTTACCTCAGTGGTCCTGGGAGTGGGGAAGGTTTTGGATGAGATTGAGTTATTTAAAAAAGTCGCGCTCCTCACTTCTGAACGCAGCATTTATTAATCCTGACTTCCTATGGCTTGACTGGGCCTTCCCCTACTTCGCTGCCGGTGCTCCCGTAATCCGATACACCCCTCCTCCGTGGTCAACGACGTTCAGTTCTCCGGTTGCATCTTCCCTAAACGACGCAATTCGAAATCCTGTCGAAAGAAAGACGGTGACTCGATTATTCACCAGTCCCATGACTTTCCCGCTACAGTAATCGCCAAAAATATAGGTACCCTGTAAGTGAGGGACTTGCTTGCCTCGATAGACATAGCCGCCAGTAATGGAGCATCGTCCGGATTCCTTAGCATACTCCGCGATAGGCAGGGTCAAACCGCTTTGGGGGCAATCTGTCCAAGGCTTGAAGCAATGCAGCCCCTCCATAATCCGCCATCCGTGGTTTTTCCCCTTTTCCACACGGTTAATTTCTTCCCACCGATTCTGTCCGACATCCACGGCCCAGAGTTCACCGGTCATTTGGTCAAAAGAAAATTGCCATGGGTTGCGAAGGCCAAGCGCAAAAATTTCTCGGCCGTGTTGTCGCGTCGCAAAGGGGTTGTCCTGTGGTATGGAATAGGGGGATCCATGTAGATATCGATCCGAAGAATTTTTCCCAGAAGTTCTGTTTGATTTTGCCCACGATTTCCTGGGTCTCCACCGGCTCCGCCGTCGCTGGTGGCCATATAGAGGAATCCATCAGGTCCAAACGAGATCATCCCGCCATTGTGGTTGCCGTACGACTGGGAAATGATCAGGAGAATTGTTTCCGCGGGTTGTGCACGATTAGTTGTGCCAGAGACATGAAATTCTGAGATCACCGTTGCCCCATCGGTTGCCCGTGAATAGTTCACAAAAAAACGACCATTGTTCGAAAATTTTTGGTGAAACGCCAATCCAAGAAGCCCTTGTTCTCCGCCAAAGTTGACGCGGTTGGTGATATTTAAGAACGGGGTTGGACCAAGTCGCCCATTTTCCAAGATGCGAATTCGACCGGCCTGTTCCACAATAAACAGTTGTTGCCCCTGATCTCCTGTTTGAGTCACAAACACAGTTTGTTTAAGTCCTTTGGTCACCACAGGAAAAAGGGAAATGTCGGCTTTAGGACCTGAGAGAAAATAACTTGAACAATTTCGCATCCAATCTTCGGGCCATC
>CAYMQW010000007.1:0-15555 GCA_964392595.1 uncultured Nitrospiraceae bacterium | reverse complement strand
ATTAACGCGTGAATTAACTCACGCTTCAACCTAGAAACAGCAGTTGGGCGCAAAACAGCCGTGTAAGATACTTGGTGTGCATGGTGCAACACAAAAAGTCGTGGTCACCTCGGTGGTGATGAGGCATTTTTTTATTGTGCCAGGTGCGCCAAGAGCTTGCGCGGACTTTTGTGATCCAACTGCTGTTCCTAGGTTGAATGGCCCCCCAACAATAGCGATGATCAACAGTGTGCAAGTGAGTATCGCAAGTCCGTAGGAGCCTCGTAAGGGAATGAAAGGTTTTCGTAACAGGTTTCAGCTACCGGTCTTTGGGGGGCTTAGCGGTGTCCTCCTGATTTTCGTTTTCACTGGAGCACAACCCTTGCCCGAACCCGACATTCCTGACGTACGTTGTCAAACCGCGAAAGAATGTTTCTATCACGCTCTCGACATTGCAGAAAGCCATTCACAGGACATTGCAACGCGCCTTTCACCTTTGGAAGAAATCCAGAGGCAAAACCCTGCATCGGAATGGGGGAAACGTGCGGGCCTCCGATTGGGGCATATCTTGCTCGAAACTCATCCATCCCAAGCCTTACCGTACCTGCAAGATGCAGAAGAGAACTTTCCCCTTCTCCGGGATTATATTCTGGTGTGGATTGCGCAGGCGTTGCGTGATGCCGATTCGAGTCAACAGGCTGCGGCCACCTTTGAGTCGATTTTGGAGCAGGAACCGCAATCAATCCTGAAGAAGGATATACATTTTGGGGGAGGTTTTGCTTGGTACGAAACGGGCCAATGTCACCATGCGATTCACCATCTTCAGAAAGCCCTCAAACTCGACCCTGATTCGGATGATGCCCCTGGTGCCTTGCAGGTTATAGCTGATTGCGCAAGGGGGCTGGATCAACACCAATTGGCTATCGATACCCTGCGTAGGCTGTGGTGGCGGTATCCCCTTTCCCCTGAAGCCAAAACCGTTCAGGACGATGTAAAGAGACGCAAATTGATCGAAGGTTCCTGGAAGCCCTCTTTGGGAGATTATTTCCGTCGGGCCAAAACCTATTATGATCAGGCGCATTTTGAAACAGCGATTGCCGATCTGAAACGATTTTTGAAGGGGCGTCCTGCCAGTCCGAGTCTTGAGAAGGGACAATTTAAATTAGCCATGGCCCATGTGCGTCTCAAGCAATATCCTCAGGCGCAGCAACTCTTTCACGGGTTGTCAAAAGGACGATCGTCTTATCGTGGTCAAGCCACCGAATGGTTGGCTCGAGTGTACCTTCGTCAAGGGCAAGGTGCCCAGTTAATTGGGCTGAGTCAATCGCGTCTTTCCGGGGTGAAATCGAGTGAACGTTCTCAGATCCAATGGATGTGCGGGATTTGGTACGAAGATCAGGGAAAATTTCCACAAGCCGTACAGGCGTATCAACGGGCTGCCGATCTTGCTGGGTCTTCCCGAGCACGTTTCGATGTCATGTGGCGTCAGGGATGGTTGTACTATCAACGAGAGGATTTTCAGAAGGCTCACCAAGTATTCGCACGTATGCTCAAGCAGGCCAAAGGCTGGCGCGGAGAAGCCCAAGCCCAATATTGGGCTGGGCGTTCATTGGCGAATGTTGGGTTACATAAGAAGGCGCAAGAACACTATCGGCGAGTATTCCAAGAATTTCCCATGACTTATTATGGGCAACTCGCGCAAACTCGGCTTGTTTCCCGGCCGGTTGATTCACAGGGGACAGGACAGGTGCTCCTTCAAGAACCTGATATGTCTTCCAGCACTCGTGCTCTTCTGGAACAAGATCGCCACTACCAAAAGGCCAAGGAACTGGCCATTCTTGGCTTGATGGAGGAGGCGACTGGTGAACTGTTGCATGTGAGCCAAACCTTTCGATCAACACAGAGTGTGTTGTTCGATATTGCTATTCAATTAGGAGATGTTAAAGCCTACGACCAGGCGCTTCTGATTGCCAAGCGGCATTTTCGAGACTCTATTGAACGCCAACATGTACCCCGCACTTCGGCCTTATGGTCTATGGCCTACCCCAATGGGTACCTTCCTACGATTCAACATTATGCCGACTCTCAGGTTGACCCATTTCTCATTGCGGGGATTATTCGCGAGGAAAGTTTGTATAATTCTCACGCTCTGTCACCGGTGGGTGCCATGGGCCTGATGCAACTCATGCCGGCAACCGCACAACGAATCGCGAATCGGATTGGTCTTCCGTCCATCGAACGAGAAGATTTATTTTCTGGGGAATTCAACATTCAATTGGGTGTCCAGTATGTAAGACAATTGCTCCGGGAGAATGATGGAATAGTGATTCGAGTCATTGCGGCCTATAATGCTGGGCCGAATGCGGTCAAACGTTGGGTGAATAAGAATGGCCACCGGGAAGCGGATGAATTTGTTGAACTGATTTCTTATAAAGAAACGAGGAGGTATGTGAAGCGTGTATTAACCAGCTATCATGTGTATCGAGACCTCTATTCTACTAGATGTAGTGGCCCATCTCTTGACATGGGTTGTTGAAGCTTCTATAGTCTCGAGTGTGTGGATTAACTAAGGGGTGATACTTATGAGCTTTGAAAAATTGGAAGCCCTGGAGGTTCGAGTCAAGCGATTGGTTGACATGGTTCAAGATTTAAAACAGGCCAATGGTGTGCTTCAACAAGAATTAGCTCAAGCTCGTCAAAGTCTTGATCAGCAGGAAGGACTTTCTCAGGATTGGGAAGAAGAACGTGCTCACATTCGTACCAGAATTGAAAAAGTCTTAGATGACCTGCACTTTTTAGAAACTCAGGACAATGAACTACAAGAGGTGACTTGTGACGAACGCAGTTGAGGTGGACGTCTTTGGTCAACGGTTAGCCCTTCAGGGCGATGGCGATGAGCGCTATGCGCATGAATTGGCGCTGTATGTCGAAGGGCAGATGAACTCTATTGCCAGAAACCTGACCACCTCGACTCCAACCAAAGTCGCGATTTTAGCCGCCATTAACATTGCTGACCAACTCTTTCAACAGGAAAGTCGCCGTCAGGCCGGTGAAGCCGAAATTGAACGGCGAGCGAAAGGGCTCTTAGAGTGTATTGACGCCGAAATTGGTGGTGACTCTACTCTTTAGGGTTATTTACTTGCCAGAGGCAGGGTGGAATGGTAACGTTTTAGAGAAGAAAAAGTAATTCTATCGATTTGAGAGGAACATGAAATTTTTGTAGTGGATGTGGAATGTATGTAGGGTTTTTTGAGGAATGTTAATGTGGGATTTTTGAAACACAAGAGGGCGTGATCGAGCAAACTTGATGTTCAAGATCGTCGGACAGTGAGAGAGATAAATGTCGTCTTACAAACAGAATGGCTCAAGGGGGATCTGTTTTTGGAAACACAAGAAGTCTTGACCTCTCTACCTGTAGTGCCAATACATGCTGGTCACGAATGAATTTGAGAAGCATTGGATAACAGATCAATTAATGGACAATTACTCACCATAAATTATCCAGGTTTTTTGAACTTCAGTCCCACTCTTTGAATGTAGCGAATCTGTTCTAGCCCCGTTTTCACTCCTCCGTTTTCCTTCGGGTTTTTTTCTACATCCCCTAAAAAATTAATGATGGTTCTACGGTGAACTCCTGGGGAGGCAGTTGCGACTATGCAGGCATGGGTCGTCCCGAGTATCCGAAGGACCTGCGGGGGTTCCGGCAACGCTTCACCTCACCCAGGCTTGCCTTGGATATTTGGTGCAGAGTCGCTGGGTTGTGCGATCTGGTTCACCGGAGTCAACCGTAGAACCAGCAAATTAATAAAAGTGTAAAGAAGGCCTATTTGCCCTTGTTGTATTGATCCATGGGTAACTGGGTCGGCACAGGAAGTGCCAAGGAAGGGGGGTGACTGCCATTACAACCACATTAACCATATCAATCGCCCTCGGTGTCATTGGGTTGGTGTTGGGGTTTGCCCTAAATGCTATTGTCCAGCGAAATCGACTGGGAACCCAACGTCGTGATGCCGAAGAGCAGATCAGACAGCTCACTTCTTCTGCTGAACGGGAGGCAGAGAATCTCACCAAGGAAGCTAAAATTGAAGCGAAGGATCTTTTGTTTCAAGCCAAAGCTGAGCTTGAACAAAAGGAAAAAGACAAGCGTGGCGAATTGAATTCATTGGAAAAACGCTTAACCCAACGCGAGGAAAGTCTTGACCGTAAAGTTGGCAATAGTGATCGAAAAGAAGAGGAGAATCGCAAACGCGAACGTGGGGTAGATCAACGGGAAGAATCACTGAAGAAAAAAGAACATGTGTGTGAGCAAACCGTTCGGGAACACCGGGCGGCACTGGAGCGCGTGGCTGGCTTGACCATGGACGAGGCCAAGCGGCAATTGCTGACTGAGATTGAAAGCGAGGTCAGACTTGAAGCCACAGGGTTTAGTAAACGCATTCTGGATGAAGCGCGAGAAACCGCTGATCGGGAAGCGCGGGAAATTGTGACCAATTCGATTCAGCGGATTACCAGGGATTATGTGAACGAAGCCACGATTTCGGTTGTGCAGTTGGCCAATGAGGGCATGAAAGGTCGGATTATTGGTCGGGAAGGCCGAAACATTCGTGCGTTGGAAGCCGCCACAGGCGTCGATTTGATTGTGGATGAGACGCCTGAAGCGGTGATTGTGTCGGGGTTTGATCCCCTTCGTCGTGAAGTGGTGAAGGTGGCTCTTGAGCGATTGATGCAAGATGGTCGCATTCATCCGACCCGCATTGAAGAAGTCGTGGAAAAAGTTAAAGGCGACCTGGATAAACTCATGCGAGAGGAAGCCGAAAAGGTCATTTTCGAAGTAGGCCTTTCAGACTTTCATCCTGAAATTGTGAAATTGTTAGGTCGGCTGCGATTTCGACTCAGTTATGGACAGAACAACCTCTATCATGCGCGTGAGGCCTCCTATATTTGTGGGATTATGGCTGCGGAGCTTGGTTTGGATATCAAACTGGCCAAACGTGGCGCCTTGCTCCATGACATTGGTAAGGTCGTGAGTCATGAGGAAGAAGGCACGCATGCCATGTTAGGGGCTGAGCTGGCCAAAAAATATGGCGAGTCCGAGAAGATCGTCAACGCGATTGCGGCTCACCATGAACAAGTGGAGCCGATTTGTCCAGAATCCGTGCTTGTGGCTGCGGCTGAGGCGTTGTCAGCGGCACGGCCTGGTGCCCGACGGGAGACGCTGGAGGCCTACGTGAAGCGATTACAGAAGCTGGAAGCCCTCGCCGTGGGTTTCGGAGGCGTGGACAAAGCCTATGCCATTCAAGCGGGCCGAGAAGTTCGCGTGATTGTTCGCCAAGGAGAACTCTCTGATAGCGAATCCTTCCGATTGTCACGGGATCTATCCAAGAAAATTGAACAAGAGATGACCTATCCAGGGCAGATAAAGGTCACCGTCATTCGTGAAAGCCGTTACGTTGAGTTTGCGAAATGATGATGGTGATGAATCGCATCATAGGGGATATTCGTGGTTATTCTGTTTATTGGTGATATTGTTGGGGAGCCTGGTCGCCGTGTTATTACCAGCAAACTGCAAAAGGTCGTCGATACCCATCGAGTTGATTTGATTTTTGGTAACGGGGAAAATGCCGCCGGAGGATTTGGTATTACCCCCGAAATAGCCGGTGACCTTTTTGATTTAGGCCTGTCGGTCATTACCACGGGGAATCATGCCTGGGACAAAAAAGAAACGATCGGGTTTTATCGAAAAGAGCCTCGTCTGTTGCGTCCGGCCAATTATCCCGAAGGGGCGCCTGGGCAGGGAACCTTGGTTCTTGATTTGCCGAGTGGTGAGATCGTTGGCATTCTTCAAGTGATGGGACGAGCCTTCATGCCGGCACTGGATTGTCCGTTCCAAGTTGCGAAACGGGAGATACCCAAACTTTTGGAACGAACCAAGACAATCATCGTCGATATGCATGCCGAAACCACATCGGAGAAAATGGCCATGGGGTATTTTTTGGATGGCCAAGTGACCGCAGTGGTTGGCACCCATACCCATGTCCAAACAGCTGATGAACAGATCCTGCCCAAAGGGACGGCCTATCTGACTGATATCGGCATGACCGGGCCGGTCAATTCCATCATTGGATTCAAGAAAGATCTTGTCATTGAAAAATTTCTCACGCAGATGCCTCGCCGGTTTGAAGTCGCTACTGGACCCGCTGTGCTCAGCGCCGCGCTGATTGAGTGTGATCCCAACACCGGGAAGGCCGTCGGCATCCAACGCGTGAGAGAGTTTGACTGATCGCACCTGTCTTGCCCGTGACCACACCTCCCGCCCTTACGGTCACTGAACTTACCACCAACATTCGTACGTCCCTCGAACGCACGTTCTCTCATATTTGGGTTCAGGGAGAAGTGTCGAACCTGGCGACGCCGGCCTCTGGCCATATGTATTTCACCCTGAAGGACGACAAGAGTCAAATCCGAGCGGTGGTGTTTCGTCGGACCGCTGTGCTGCTGAGATTTGCCTTGGAGAATGGTCTCCAAGTTGTGGCGCGCGGGAGAGTGACGGTGTATGAACCGCGTGGCGACTACCAAGTGCTGGTGGATTCCATTGACCCTCAGGGCGTGGGAGCCTTACAACTTGCGTATGAACAGCTCAAAGGAAAACTCGAGAAAGAAGGTTTGTTTGATTCGTTACGCAAGCAATCGCTACCGTTTTTGCCAAGGAAAATCGGTGTTATCACCTCACGAACCGGTGCTGCGTTGCGCGATATTCTGACGGTTCTTCACCGTCGCTGCCCGATTATTAGTGTTCTGCTGTATCCCGTGTTAGTTCAAGGCAATGGGGCTACAGAGCAAATTGCGGAAGCTATCAAGCGGTGTGATCATCAAGGCGACGTGGATGTCATGATCGTGGGTCGAGGCGGTGGGTCATGGGAAGACTTGTGGTGCTTTAATGAAGAGTTAGTCGTTCGTGCTATCGCGGGGTGTCGTACCCCGGTCGTATCAGCCGTTGGTCATGAAATCGACGTGACGTTAGCTGATTTTGTTGCGGACTATCGTGCACCGACACCGTCTGCTGCTGCTGAGGCAGTCTCGCCAGTCCTGGATGAGTTACGCAGAGACATGCAAGTGTATGGGGAACGAGTGTTTCAGGGAATGCAGAATCAACTGGTGAAGATACGGCATCAGTTCCGAGCGGCGTATCGCGCTCTTCCTGATCCACAACATATTCTTCAGATGCAGGTCCAGAGGATTGATGATTTGGGTCATCGACTTTTACGTGCGATGAAAAGTGTACCGCTGGAACGTCGTCCGGCCCTCATAGCCCTGTCGTCTGCTTTAATGCTGCAGAGCCCAGCCCAGACCATCAAACGAGCATCGATGCTCGTTCATCAATATTCCACGCAAGTGAAGAGAGCGATGCCGGTGGTGGTGAGTTCGAAACGGCATCAGTTTCGTACTGTCGCCATGTCTTTGCAGACCTTAAACCCGCTGGCGATTCTCTCGCGCGGGTATAGTGTGCTCGAACGGCAGTCAAATGGGGAGATCGTCAAAAGCCATACTCAAGTTCAAGCGGGAGACCGTGTTCGAGCACTCCTCGCCGATGGATCGTTGTCCTGTCTTATTGAACGGGTTGATCCGTTGTCCAATCCTTGACCTCTGCCAATCCAGCATTTTCTAATCCATAAATGATACTGAAAGTTGGGAAGTGATACGAGCCACGAGCCTGAGTCATCAGGCTGTCCGATGTTTCTGTTCAAAGATGGTTTGATAGCGTTTGTGTTTGGCGGCCCCATTATCACTGATGGTGGTGGCGAGGTCATCGAGTGGTTGAACCGTCCTTCCGGGTTTGAGGTGCTGCTCGGACTTAGGCCGGGATGTGAATTTTTCATAGGGGAGCATGATCGCCTTATAGGGATAGCGCTTTCGAGACTTGCCCTTGGCGTCAATGATGACCACCGGGAAGAAGCAGGGCCGGTGAAAGTTGCTGTAGGGAGTGAGGTGGTCGCGATGGAAGGCGTTGAGCTGTGGCGCTCACGGTTGCTGACACTCGGACACACTTAACACCGTGGCTGCCAAGAGCTATTCTGGATCGATGTGGATTTCTGGCCAATGGTTTGGTTTGGAGGTGGTGGAGCAGATCGCCGCGACCGTCAAGGCGACCCCCACGATGTCGCGACGGGAGTTATCCCGCCGAGTCTGCGAGTGGTTGGATTGGCGGGCGCCGAACGGCACGCTGCGGGAACTCAGCTGCCGCAAGGCCCTGCAGCAGCTCGCGCGTCGTGGACACGTCGAGCTCCCGGCGTCTGAGCCCGTGACGCAATGTCATTCGGTTTCGTTCTAACGAACAATCCACATTCTCCCTTTGTCCAGTTACCCCCTCGCGCAGGCCACAATGGCGCGTAATGCTGGGCCTGATCCATGGCAAAGGGGTTGTCAGATCCTACTGGCAGGGTAAATTCCCGCATGTCAGACGGCCGCATCAGAATATTGATCCCATAATAGGGTTTTTGGTACTGTTTTGTTCGTCAAAAAATGCCTTTTAAAATTCCTATTCCCGTTGCCCATTTGGAAACATGGGCTAAGGAGTTTTCCAATGGCATCGCCTTTTCTGCAACCCAAGTAGCTCAAACCGCGTTCACTTCATCGACCATTGGACCCCGCGGTTACCCTACACGATTGGTGGAAGAAGGCTATTTGAATTGGCGGGAATATCTCACGGGTGACGGAGATAAGATTTTTTAGACGTCTTGATCATAAACGTATTTCTCCATCAACACAGGCATTCACGATCGAAAGCTCCGAAGGAATCTCTTTGAATGTAAATGAAGAATGCTTCTAAAAATCTTCATGAATATGAAATTTGCTCTGGGATAAAAGGCCCTGTAAACCATCATCATCAAAGGAGGAGGCAATGACATATCATTCGACCTGGAAGTGTTGCCAGGTTTTCCTGCTGGGCATGGTTTTCGTCGTATTGCTCCTTGAAGGTGGTTGTCATGAAAATGGGAACGGCGTGGAAAACGGGCCTTCTCAAGGGTCTTCACTTCCCTCTAACTTCGTCAGCCCGACTGTCCCGTCTGATATTCCAGGTGGTGCCTCAAATGCTACCCTGACCAATGCCGCAATTTTCGCATGGCAGGAGTTCATCGCTCTCAATTGGCCGGCTGTTCAACAGACCGGTGCTCTGAACACGCGCGATGTACCTAACCAATCGAAATTCTTTGGAGATACTAGCGTGCCGCTTGTGTGGCACACGTATCGATCGAAGGTTGAGATTTTTCCGGGCACGGGGAGTCCTCCAGGGTATGTGGACAGCCCAACCCAGGACTATGGTTATGATCACCCACCCGTGTACCAATATACCGAAACTATTCCTCCCTGTTCGGGGCAGGCTCCGCCCTCACAACCAGCTTGGATAAATCTTGATGAAATCAGCCAGATTGGTCTTGACCAAATTTCCGCGGGAGTTCTTCGCGGTGTGACGCCCGGGCATAATACAGTGCCTGCTCTGATTCGCTTTCTGGCTGAGGCGAATCGGCCCCAATATGAGTATATCGCGTCCAATGACTACTGGCATCAAAGTTCACAGTACAAGACAGCGATCCAAAACTATACAACGGCGATTGCCCAAAGTCCTCCAGTCCAACCGACTCAACCGTATATCAACTTTCCTTCAGGGACGATTGAGGTCAA
Organism: uncultured Nitrospiraceae bacterium; assembly: GCA_964392595.1. Classification (GTDB taxonomy): domain Bacteria; phylum Nitrospirota; class Nitrospiria; order Nitrospirales; family UBA8639; genus Nitronereus. Next base: position 5,895 of record CAYMQW010000007.1, on the reverse strand, counting down.
AGCGGCCTGGCGTCAACTGGCAACAGGAGAAGATGCAAGCCGTTTCTACGTCACAAACGCCCGGTATTATGAGCCTCAATCTTCTTCATCCGGACAGGAAGCCTGTTATTACGAGGACGAATGGGCACTCATTGCTTTACATATTATTCACAAGACCCCGACCGCGCCCTACTTTGTTTTTGCTACCTTTGAACAGACGGATAACATTCTCACGACAACAGGTCTGCCGGTTGAGGATGCGAATGGTCAAGTCATCAATCAGCCCTCTGCCACCAATCCAACAACACCAGGGCTGACCTACCAGGACAGCCCAACCGATCCGTCGATTTCTATTGTGGGATCAAGCTACTGCGCGGCTCAGGACAGTCGTCTGAATTATCAAAATCTTCCGCAAATGAAGACCGGTGGCTTTCCCACGGGAGGCCCAATTTGTGTGAACCTACGAGACAACCTCATCCCTGACACGATCATTGATATCAATACGCAAGCACACCAAGCACTTGCCGCATATGCGGAGGCAAACGGTATCCAAAATTCCCCCTGGCAGTTTTACAAGCTCATCAATGTGCAGGCCAAGCCATTCAATCAAACCGATTCTGACTTCAACAGCTTGAAGCCAACCTACTATCAGGCCAATAGCGTGGTTGAAACGGACTACACCTTGCAGATGTTCAGTGGCCGGATTGCCGGGAATGGACCTCCCACGGATTATTCAAGCACAGGTGCTCCTGACTTCCAGAACGTGTACGTGTTTGAAGGAACGGGCTCAATCCAAACATGGAACATGGGTGGGTGTATGGGATGTCATGGGAATGCACAATTGGGTGGAGGGGACTTCAGCTTCATAACCCTGGGGATCGGCACGACGGCACCCCGAGTTGCGGAACCCGATGTCCCGGGGCTGACCACAACGAAAGAACTGGGGGAGAGATACCATTACTTGTTTCCTCGATAATCAACCATTGCAGACACTTTCATCCTGAAGGAGAAAAACCATGTCTTCTCATATTCATTCCTACAGTAAAATGCTTTTAGGTGTTGTTATGTTGTTACTGAATCTTGGGGTAACAGGTTGTAACAATGTTGCCACCCACAACGTTGGCACCAACAAACCTGTGCCTGAAGTTGTTGAAGCGACGCCAAACCCGTGGGCTCTGCCCACCCCTCCACCTAAAAGCGCGTACGACGGTCCGCTCTTCCAGTTGAGTCATGCGTATCCATCGCAAGAGGCACCCCCTAACCCGGCTCCATGGCGCGAGGCCATAGGCAATGGCCAAATCACCACACAGAATGCCGGGGCATATGTCCAAGCCCTCAAGGACTACATTGCCAAAGACATGCAAGTCCTATTGTTCGATTATCAAAACTGGGATGCCGGCGCGAGTGGATGGTACAACCAGCCATGGCTCGCCTCTGTTCGTGAGCCCATTCATGGAACATATGTGGGGTCATCGGGAATGCCGCCGGCCATGTTTCCCAAGTCAGGGTTAAAGACAAGTATGGCCACCCATGTCCTGGTGTATTACGACCGTGTCGCAGCGACAAGCTTATCAAAAGTGTGGGGGACGAGCGGGATGGACCCGGTGCCGGGAATGAAAAAGGGTGGAGCACAATTTGCGGAAGGCTCGATCATTGTCAAGCCTGCCTTTACAACAGCCAGTGGCAATGAGTGGCCACCAATTGCTGGTGCGCATCCATGGAACGTTTGGATTGCCCCGAATGATGGAACCAGCAGCAATCCCGAATTACAATCAATCTATCTCTTCCAGTTCGATATCATCGTCAAGGACTCGCAATCAGCACCCAAAACGGGATGGGTTTTCAGCACGCTGGTCTATGCCGCAACCACCCCTGGCACGGCGTGGGATAAAATGATTCCGTTAGGTGCCATGTGGGGGAACGACCCCGATGTCAATTCGCCAGAAGATTGCAATTACTTAGTCCCTGGTTCTTGCCCCGAGCTCTTCGAAAACTGGATTAACCAATCAACGCCCGTCTTTGCACGCGAAACACTGGGGTGGGGCGGCCGGCTCTCAGGGCCAAACGACGGGGCCGTCGACATCAACGCACGAATCAAGACATCCACAGGCAGCGTGCCGTATTCCGGGCGTTATGCCGCGTCCTCTTGCATGGGCTGTCATGGTTCTGCCGAGTATGAAATAGTGTCCTTCCTCCTTCCCGTCCCGGCCAATTGTGCAAACGACGGGTGTCAACCTACCACGCAGGACGGAAGCCTCGTATATTACCCGGCAGGGTCCCCCGACTTTAAGCGCTGGTTCCAAGATAGGCCAGGTGACCAGCCAATGGATCCGAATACCATCGCACTCGATTATGGCATGAACTATTCCTTCAAAGTGTTGCCGGCTTGGTTTGCTGCCACTGGCCAGAAGGGCCAACTCAATTTTGTAACAGGGTTCAATGAGTACCGTGGACGGCCCCATCAGGGGAAATAATCTATGACCCTTAGTAGTGAACAGCCGGTTGGTGAGTCCGTTTGGTAGGCAAATAAAAGAGGTGGTCAGGATGTGAAAGACACCATAACGATCAACAAGGAGTAACCGATGTCGAACGCAGAAACTTCAAAGACTCGACTCAATATCCTCCTGATCCTTGTTGACCAACTCCGTTACCCGCGATGCAGTTACGGTGATGCAGGGCTTGCCAATCCCATGAAGGACATTCTTTCATTTGTTGGTGACCTGAAAGACAGTCCCTATGTAAAACATTTCCCGGGTTTCACCAAGTTACGGGAGTATGGCGTGGTGTTGACCAATCACAGCATCGCGGAATCCGCTTGTATTCCCAGTCGCGCCAGTATCATGACCGGCCAGTACGGCCCACGAACGGGGGGCACCTAAGCAGAAGGCCTTTTTAAAAGCGGTGATGTCCTGAACTTCCCGTGGTTGCGTCACGATGGGTTTGCCACCTTGGGAGACTGGTTTAGCGCGGCAGGCTACAGCACCCATTGCTTCGGAAAGTGGCATGTCAGTAACCCTCCCGAAGACACGTTACAGGGATTTGGTTTTGAGGATTGGAAACTTTCCTCGCCTGAGCCCCATGGTGCACTGCCCAATAACCTTGGCACATTCCGTGACTATCAGTTTGTCGATTCTGCCTGTGCCTTTCTGAACGCACGTGGTTTGGGTGTGCCCTATGACGGGCCAGTCGCAACAAAACCAGGAGCACCCCAGAAGCACGAGTACTCCTGAAACCAACCCTTTTCTTGCGGTGAGCTCTTTTACCAATCCCCATGATATTGCGACCTATTCAACGCTTCCACCCGCCTTGGCACCTGCTTTCGTGCGCGGTTTGGTTCCGCCGGTTCCCGTCGGGCCTGGTGGTTCGGTTCCGGTTCCCGCTCAAGGCGAAATGAGCCAGAAACCAACGCAAGGAACGTTTCAGGTGCCCCTGAACCAAACAGGATTTCCACAGAACTGCGCAAAGAGCTCACCTACGCAAAATGAAAATTTACTCCATAGCAACAAACCCCAGGCGCAATACGATTATTCCATGAAAAATGGATTGGGCTTGGCTGCCAAAGCAGGATTAGCCATCGCGTCCGCCGCTGACAGCAATAGCAATCAGGATTTCATGAAACATGCCGTCGAGGCGACCCTGGGAGTTACTGTCCCCTTCCAGACCCAGCGTGATTCAAATGGCGCGGCACTGGGATTCCTCCAGTATTACGGCCATATGATGTACATGGTTGGCCGCCATATTTTGCGTGTACTGGAAGCGCTGGAAGAATCTGGATTGCGCAAGGAAACCATTGTTGTGTTTATCTCGGATCATGGTGAGTATGGCGCGGCGCATTCCATGATGATGGAAAAATGGCACACCGGGTACCAGGAGATGATGCATGTGCCTATGTTGGTGAGTTCGCCACTAATCAATCTCAACCAGTTTGCCTGCGTCGCCATTGACGGTCTGACCAGCCACATAGATTTGCTGCCCACCATATTGGGCTTGGCCCATGTATCAGAAAAACAGCGCAATGGAATTTTCACGCAGTTGTCAAAGACGCATCAAGTCGCGGCGCTCCCCGGCCTCGATCTTTCCTCAAATATTCGTAAGGCCGGCCACGAAAGCTATGAATGTGACGATGCAGAACTGCACAACCTCAAGGAGCGCTCTGTCTTGTTTGCCACCGACGACATGATTACCGAGCCGCTTCCAAAAGACGACGATCCGCATAACATCAATTCCTGGGAGTCATGTGATGTGTATGCCAGCACAGTCGAATATCTTTGCACGCAGACCAAGATTCTCCATCTTCAATTTCCACATCTCTCGCCCGGTCCGGTCCTGCAACCAGCCCATGTCAGGGCGCTCAGATCAGGTGACTGGAAGCTAGTGCAATACTGTGACCCATGGAGTGAGAAACCAGTTCCTGAGCAATGGGAAATGCACAATCTGAAAGTAGACCCTAATGAAACCACCAATCTGTTGATCTATAAAGACAAGTTTCCGAACGCGATTCCCGAAAAAGAGCTTCCTGATGGTTTGAATATGAGCAGGCAGGAGCTCGAGGATATTGCCATTGTGCTCAGAGCGGAATTGGTAAAGCTCGAATCGGAATTGTTGCCCCCTACCCCGGCGCACATCCAACCGCAGGTGCATTGATTGGAGAGTAGTGCTGGCGATTGGTCATAAGGGTCAGTCGAGCTTATGTAAAAATGAATTGGCCCCCTTTACTTCAGCATGAACCTAAATAAAAAAATGCTTCTAAAAATTAAAATAGATATGAAAGATGAGAAGCGACAGCAAATGTACAAGTGAATTGAGATTTATTACGGAAAGAATAGCTTAATGAAGGAAAATCTGAAGTGACCTTTCAGCAAAATAAACTTGACATTATCCGGCCATAGGTGAGCCTATTCCTTCTAAGGAGGCATCATGTTCTCTCTTTTGACAATAATGTTTGGAAGAATTGTAACCGGTTGGGGCATTCGGTTGGCTATCGCAACGTCAACATCTACTCCGAGGTCCATTTTTGCATGATGCTCGATGGCGTTTATCGTCTCACCGACGGGGTTCCCATCTTTCAGGCCATCCCGGCCCCCACCACTGGCCAGCTTCAGGCATTACTCACGCGGATCATCACGCGGCTGCTGAAGATGTTCACGCGCCAAGGCACGCTGAGGGAAGAAGTCTCCGAGATTCCGTACCTGACCGACCACGATGCCGATCCCGCTTTGGCTGAAAACCATGGAAATGGTTGAAAACCATGGAGGTATCTTCGTCTAAAAATACTCCTCTCTCAAACATCACCTTGCGTCCCATTCGGGACGACGATATTCCATTCCTTTGCCGCGTCTATGCTGACACGCGTAAGGAGGAGTTGGCCTTAACCGCCTGGAGCCAATCCGAAAAGGAGGCATTCCTGACTATGCAGTTCAATGCCCAGCACTCCCATTACCAAAAACATTTCCCGGATGCCGCGTATCAAATTATTGAACGGGAGGGAAAGCCAATCGGTCGGCTCTACCTTGATGGCCGGCCTGACGAACTTCGTGTCATTGATATCGCGCTTCTCTCTCAGGAACGCAGGGCCGGGATCGGCGGGGGACTGATACAAGCTATTTTAGATGAAGCGGCGAAGATACAGAAACCGGTTCGCCTTCATGTCGAGGGAAACAATCCGGCCATGAGCCTCTATGATCGCCTGGGATTTCGCAAAGTCGAAGACCAGGGGGTGTATTGGCTCATGGAATGGCTGCCCGAATCGTAGCTTGATAGTTCCATAAACTGATTAATTGGGGTCAAATTAAATGGGGTCAGACTCGTTTAAAGTAACTGGCCCTCTTCCCTTATGTAGGGCTTGCTGAAAAAAGCTTTTTCCATTTATTTCAGGGTCTTCTGCCTGTAAGAACAGGGGGACACGTGCACAGACAT
>CAYMQW010000006.1:0-15889 GCA_964392595.1 uncultured Nitrospiraceae bacterium | reverse complement strand
GGCTGGCAATGTGCGGGAGTGGGTGAATGATTGGTTCGGTCCGGACTACTATCCACGAATGCCGGAACGGAATCCTTCCGGTTCCGAAGTGGGGCGGTATAAAAGCGTGCGCGGCGGGTCATGGCGAAGCCGCCCTCAACTTCTTCGAACCGCCACGCGCAATGGGGCCGTACCGTCTACGCGTTCGCCTAACGTGGGATTTCGTTGCGCCAAATCCGCCCAGGCTGCCCAGGCTGATTGATCTCCCGTGGTGGTTATTCTCGAATCTGAACGATCAGATTATCGATTAATCGAATTGACCCAATCCGAACCGCTCCCAATAAGACCACTTTATCCCGAAGACGCGTGAGTGGTTCAAGGGTTCGAGCATCACAACATGCCAAGTAATCGATTAGGCTATGTGGTTCTGTGTTGATGATCTTGGCCATGTTCTTTTCCACCACATGTGAGTGGCGTACACCTTGGGCGATGGCGTATTTACCAGCCGACAGAGCTTGATATACGAGAAGAGCCTGTTGACGTTCCGTTTCGGTCAAGTACTGATTGCGTGAACTGAGTGCCAACCCATTGGATTCGCGAACGGTCGCGCACAGGGTTATGCGTGTGTCCAATTCAAGGTCTTTAACCAATTGCTGGATCATTAAAAATTGTTGGTAGTCTTTTTGGCCAAGGTATGTTCGTGCCGGACAAACAAGGATCAAGAGTTTGGTCACAATGGTGGTCACGCCTTGAAAATGAGTGGGCCGATGTTCCCCCTCCCATCGTCGGGAAAGTTCATTCACGGTGACGGTTGTTTGAAAGTCTGAAGGAAACAGATCTTCTACTTGGGGAACGAGGACGACATCGACATTTTCATCACGACAGAGTGCGAGATCTCGGGAAAGGTCTCGAGGGTATCGACGGTAATCCTCGGTTGGGCCGAATTGGAGCGGATTCACAAAGATGCTCACCACCACTATGTTACACGTTCGACGAGCACGTTGGATCAATGACCGATGGCCAGCATGCATAGCTCCCATGGTTGGAACAAACCCGATTGACGTTTGGCGCACATCGGATCGGCGTCGCCAGGTTCGAAAGGCTTGAATTGTTCGGATCGTGCGCATTTACGTGTGGGGATGTGGGGAACACGATGGTCGGGTGTTGAATTGAGACCCTGGAGCGAGGTCCAACTTTCGAACCTGATGGACATCCGTAAGATTGTCCAGCAAGGATTGAATAGATTGGTGTAGTTGAGGATGGACCCAATCCGGGTCGAGTTCGGCCATCGGCATTAAGACAAATCGGCGTTGATGGAGATGGGGATGTGGAATGACCAGCTGTGAGGTATCGATGACCCGTTGTCCATAAAATAAGAGGTCTAAATCCATGGTGCGAGGGCAATTTCGATCATGAGGATCACGACCAAGGCTGCGTTCCGTTTCTTTGCAAATGGCCAACAAGTGTTCGGGTTGGAGTTGAGTGTCAATTCGCACGACACCATTATAAAACCACCTGTCGTCCTGATCGCCTTCCATGTCCACGGGCTCTGTCTCATAATACGAAGAGAGACCGGTGAGCTGGGAATGAGGAAGAAGCTTCATGAGCGCAATGGCCCGATCACAAAAATCCTGCCGGTTTCCTAGGTTAGACCCAAAGGCAATAAAGACGGTTTCAGTGCTCATAATTTCTATGAAAATCTTCTTAGCAGTCGTCCCTTTGAAAAGGGGATTAGGGGGATTTGGCCTTTCTCTCTCCTACCATCCAATTTTTTTCATCCGATCGACCGCTTCGGCCAGCCTATCTTTTGGTGTCGTGATGGTCATACGAATGTAGCCTTCACCTGGTGCGCCAAAGCCATTGCCTGGCGTGGTCACGATTCCGGCCTTTTCTAATAAATGTGCCGTAAAGGAAGCAGACGTGTATCCTTTCGGCACCTCAATCCACACATAGAAAGCCGCCGAGGGTGTATCAAACTGTAGTCCAAGATTTTTTAAACCCGCCACCAATATATCACGCCGTTCCTGGTAGATCATTCGCAGCCCGGCGGTCAGTTGATCATCGGATTCCAATGCGGTAATCCCGGCTTCTTGAATCGCTTGAAACTGACCGGAATCTATATTGCTTTTGACTTGGCTCAAGCCCGCAATTACCTCCGCACGGCCTACCGCAAACCCAATCCGCCATCCCGTCATATTAAATGTCTTGGATAAGGAATGAAATTCAATGCCGACATCCATAGCGCCTTCCGCTTCCAAGAAACTCGACGGGCGTTTGCCATCGTAGAAAATTTCCGAATAGGCGGCATCGTGGCACACGATGATGTGATGCTCTTTGGCAAAGTCAATCACGCGTGCGAAAAACGCCGTGTCCGCAATGACCGATGTGGGATTGTTCGGGGAATTCAAAAACATCAATTTCGTTTTTTGTAGGATGTCTTTAGGGATGGCATCCAGATCCGGGAGAAACCCATTTTGTTTAACAAGCGGCATCTCGAACGCAGTGCCCCCCGCAAAGCTTGCGGCCACGGGATACACCGGATACCCGGGGCTTGGCACCAGCACCACGTCGCCCGGATCAATAAACGCCATAGGCACATGGCCAATACCCTCTTTCGAACCAATTAAGGTGACGACTTCCGATTTAGGGTTGGCCGTCACGTTAAAACGTCGCTTGTACCAGTCGGCGACCGCAGTGCGAAACGACAACATCCCGCTAGAAGAAGGATATTGATGATGCTGGGGATTCGTCACGGCCTCTTGCATCCGCTTAATAATCGGATCAGGCGTGGGAAGGTCAGGATCACCAATTCCTAAATTAATGATGTCCACGCCACGGGCCAACGCTTGTTGTTTCATTTCATCAATAGCTGCAAACAAATATGGAGGTAAGGTTTTAATACGTTCGGCGTACGTGATGGGAAAACTACTCATTCCGATCTGCTCCTTTTCAAATATTTGGCTGATTCTATGAATCGATCTTCTTACGAAGAACGATCACGTTACTGTACCGATAGGGCTGTAATCAAGGATGTGTGACAGGGAGGTAACTGAGAATGATTTTTCGGTATGACCGGCTCCACAGTAGTTAGTCTGTGGCAATCCAGTTTAGGCTTCGACCCTTCGACGAGCTCAGGACTCGGCACAAACGGAGGGGCGTGACCGCCCCATTGTTTGAAGGTCCGTTTCCTCTGAGCGCGGCGGGACGGTGGCAGTCGACAGGAAAAGAAATTTCCACCTGCCGTTTCTAATTTAAACCACAAGGAAAATCTGATTCAAGATGTATGACCCATGTTAGGCAGGGTTCGTATCCGTGGGTAGCGGGGGGCGATTTTGAATGGCCTGACGAATAGTGTTTTTAAGTTTTTCCCGATCGAAGGGTTTGGATAGTTGAGCAAATGCTAGGCTCTGTTCTGTCTTCGCTGTATATCGCTCGAAGGGTGAATAGGCGGTCATGATAATGACTGGGAGTCCCGGGTCGCGGGTCAACATATGGGTTAATACATCCAACCCGTCACAGTCTGAAAGTCCTAGATCTAAAATCACCACCTGAAATTGATGTTGATCACTTGCTTCGATGGCCTCTTGAGCGGTCTCAACCATGGTGACCGCGTAACCTTCTTGCCTCAAAAAATCCGTCAAAGCCATCCTAATGTCCGGGTCGCCATCAACGGTGAGAATTTCATGATTGATTAGTGTGTGGGTGTATACATCCATAATTTGGCCAGCACGTACCATGTATAAATAAACTCACTGAAGTAATTTCAGATACATTTGCATCGTGCCATTTATGGGCATTTAAGGCAAGAGCTGGCGAATATTTTTTAGGTCGAAATCCAAAAGAGTTACTCAAGAAGTTACTGGTTTTTCGTAAGGGGTTTTCCGATCGCCATGAGGTAAATCGTAGAATGCATAATGCCGTCCAGACCCAAATACCCATCAACCTCCCGGTCATAGAAACCTCCGATATTGACGCATCCAAGTTTGAGCGCAGTGGCCATCAAGTTCATATTTTGGGCCACATGACCCGCTTCCAGGAAAGCGAATCGGTACCCACGGTCCCCATATTTAAAAACCGTCCGTTCAAACATAGCCGTAATAAAGATCATGAGTGAACTCTCCAAGGCCACCTCGGGTTGAATCATGGACTCGGCAATGGTTTGACGCTCATCGCCTTCGTGGAGCCGACGGATATGATGATGGGCTGAATTGTAGTGATACAGGCCGGGAAGGAGCCCTTTGACGTCCACGCAATGAAAATAAATTTCTAAAGGGTAGAGTGCTCCTCCAGACGGGACAGATCGAAAGGGACGAGGGAAATTGGTGCCCTGATTGTTTCGGGTTGTCCCATAGGAAAAATGTAGCAATGTCGTAATTTCTTCTAACGAAAATGAGCAAGGAGCAAAATTTCTGACGGACACCCTATTCAGAATTATCTCGGATAGCGAAGATGTTGGAGTCACCAGCGGTGCCGGTAATTCCACTTGAGGATACCCTTCATAGGGCAATGACTCGTGGAGTTCTTTGATTTTTTGCACAACTTGTTCAGCTGATAGGCCAGGAAAATACCGGCCAAGCTTTGAATTTTCGTGAAACAATTCCCACGCTGCGTCTTCCCCAGTGGATGGGAGCAGTAACTCATTCCATGTGTCCGCATTCATGAAGCCACCTCATTTTTTAAGAAAGACATTATCCGCATCTCGTGTCTACGCGCTGTAGCGCTCCGGCGCGCAAGCGTGAAAGAAGGAAATACGCGATCCGAAATACATTCCCCAAGATACGGTTTACGGATATGGGTGAGGAGCCGGATTATCTCCGCCTTCCCGTGTGACACCAGGAAATCCTAATTGTTGCGGAATCTCCCACAATCGGTACCCCCCTAAGCAGCGAGTGGCATGTCCCATAAAAAGATGGTGAAAACCCGGAATGAGCGCTCGAACAACGGATAGGCCCAACCCACTGATATCAGACGTCGTAAGATCAGCCAGCAGAACTCGATAGTGCACAGAACGAATGTTATCGACCAACTCCTCAAGATCGACCGCAGGATCCCCTGTGGACAGATTCGGAATATCCTGAAAGGCCACACGATCTGCTGAAGCAAAAAGAAAATCCGCCCAATGGCTATTCACATGATCCCCGTAAAATCGTAGGTGTGCATCCTGATGACTGACGGCTTCAAAGCTGGTATCGGCCTCGATACTCGGCATACTTGACTTGAGGCTTTGGGCCAGCCGACGTGTATGAGCTAACTCTTCGAGACTTTTTCGGACGGCATTCTCTGGGTCAATATCCGAGGAGGAGGCAAAGCACAGTGCTGGTCCATCTTCTGCCAAGCATCGGGACACGGCCAGAATGACTGGTACGTCGTGGTCCATTCTCAAGCTAAATAAGGTGACGGGGTTGCCAGTCCGTTCAAAACGGGATACGAGATCGCGATTGTCAAGACTCAACGTGTCAAGATCAATTTGGGGTCTGGCCATTTGGGCTTGCCACGTAATCAGAAAGGCATCACGTTCGATCACTTCACAAATTGCCGAGATCGAGGCTTCTTCTTGGCTGCAATGGCAAGCAAGCCCCGTGGAAATCGATTGTGTAATCGGGAACTCTCCACTTTCCAGATTGTAGTAATAGGGCATATACACCATTGCCGCAGGGACATGCCACGTCTCGCCTGTTCCCAAATCAACCGTTGGAGTCCAACGCACAGGGGTCGAACGTTCAAAGGAAACATACGGAAAATCAGGGCGGTCGTATTGCTCCTGGCTGTACAGAGCAAACTCTCTGGGAGGGACACCCTCGAACAGGGCTTTTTCGAATGAGAGGAACGGCAAAGATTCTTTGTCGTAAATGGCCGAACAGTATCGTTCAACAGCTTCCCCAATCGCTTTGGCAACCGCAAGACCGCGATGAGCAGATGCACCGCCACTATTGGCGAAGTTTTTAAAAGGCCCGAAGGCTTGAGTATTTCCAGCTTTGGCATAAAAGCAAAAGAAGTCAGGAATGCCTGATTCTCGCCGGAATTCCTTGACGTATTTCACCACGCCGACGTGTTCATCGACCAAACAGTCCGCAATGTTCGCAAGGCGTTGGAGAGAGGCATATTTGGGTCGAATCATTCTTGTGCTCGCGCAAAGCTAAAGTGTGAATACGGTTTGTCTGGGGTAGTCGCTGATCGTGTTTGTAACGGACTACACACCAAGCAACGGGGAATTTTGAGGACTTTTCTAGAAGTCATTCTTGTTGAGAGTAAATTGACCTCAATGAGTGTTCCTACATTCCCCAGAGGCATCATTCGGACAAAGAACTTGGTGAGTTCCATGGCGGCCACGTTACCCAAGATAGAAGCCATGGAGGGGTGAAATCCGACAATCCCTTGGCCTTCATAGGCCTGCGCATCAACCGATTGTTTGGAGATGGGGTCACGAAGGTGAGAATTCTGTCGCGCCAACACGCATTCCCAACAGGCCGTTTCGTGAGGAATCACGAGTGGACCGACGGTTCCAATCATATTCGACAACACAATAGGGAAAAATCGAAGGTTGTGCTCAATAGAGTACTGATTCCATTCGCGCAAGATGGGAGGTGTGCCAAAATCCGATGTGGCAATTAGACAGTCCACAGAAGAAGGGTCGGTGATCGTTTCCCATTCCTTGGCTTCCAGGGGATGAGGCAGCGTATCAGGCCAGGAGGGTGTCTGTAACGTGGCAGTCTTGTTGAATAGTCGCAAATTGCGCAGACCAGGTTCGTCGACGACTTCCACCTGAGTGAATCCCGATTCACTTAAAGAAAGGGCCAGTTGCCGGGAAATGCAATTGACCCCCAGTATTGTGATTTTTTGTTCATTCAAGCGTTGGCTGATTTCTGCTTTGGTTTCAACAAAATGCCAATAAAAGATGTCTGTGGAGTTTTCAGGAGTTTCCGAGGTCTGATCCAAAGTTGAACGAGGGACCAAGAAACGGCGCTCAATAAGTTGATCAATCAATTGGGAAATGGGGGGATGCTCGGAAAGGGGAAAGGAGGCCAGCAGGGTTTTCTTGGTCAAACCTTTTTCAGAAGAGAGAGAAAATATCTTCTCAAGAATATCTCCAACGGTTTCACCTTGAATTTGGACTTCTGTGCATCCTCGTTTGAGGATGACCCCTTTCGTGGTGTGAATCAGTTGCACAGGCAGGGAACAAAAGATTTGATCGTGATCGACAGGCATCATGGTGCTAGTCCCCTCAACAAAATGTTTCTCAAGTTTTTTTATCAATGTAGTCTGCGAGACGATGAAATCGGGATTGTAACTGTTTCATTCTTTAAGAATTCCCATGGAGGGGGAAATTCTCATCCCTCCCTCCATGGGAAACAACCAGACCCTAATCAACAATAAACCGCTGTTTTACCCTATGCCAAAATCCTTTAACTCGTTACCATTGGAGAAAAGAAAACTTGAATAAATGGTTAACCAGCATGAAGGTGACCTGGGAGATTGGCTATTGCAAATCGTCGGTCTTCATTTCTACTGCGGCGCAACAACAACAACATGCGCAAGGAAGGCATGCAGGTCCATGCCCGGCTTTCCAGTTGCGCAGACCCAAATCGCTCAAGGCTGGCTCCAAGGCAGCCTCGACCGCATTCAGGTCATCGAGTTTAAAAGAAGATTGCATGATACACCTCCCTAAGGTGTGAGGGTGAATGTGAGGAAAAGGAAACCTTTTTTTCTAAGTCTTCTCTTCCGCTGAGATACTTCTCACTTATTCACTATACAAAATCCGTACCGTTTCCATTGAAAACTATTCTTGCCCATGAGAGATAATTTTTCATTGTAGTGTTAACGAGTTAGGCAATACCTAGGTATTCTCGGCCCCACCAAAGAGGTGAAGGGGAAAAAAGGATAATTCGTATCTGATTGGATACAGGGGTTATCTTTTTAGATACACCACCGGATAGTGCTGGAGGCTTTTCACAAGAACACCCCAAAAAAATGCTATGGTAAGAAGGCCATGAAGTTTACAAGGAGAAGGTCGTGGAAAAACAAAAAATTGATCAGTTAGTAACGAAACGGCTGTTGTTGCGTCCCATAGAGCTAAAAGATTCCGAGGATTTGTATCTACCCATGAGTGATCCGGAAACCATGCGGTATTGGAATGAGCCTCCTCATGAGTCCATTGAAACCACAAAGCATTGGATCGAGAAACTCGCGACGCATCCTCGTCACTGTTTTTGGGCCATCTGTTTACAGGGCAAGGATACTGTTATTGGATTTATTGGATTCTTGAGGCAGTTGAGGATTGCAAATTTCATGTACCTCCTTCGATCAGATTATTGGCAGCAGGGATTTATGACCGAGGCAGCCCATTCTGTTCTGCCATATGGATTCGAAGATCTCAAATTAGATCGAACGGAAGCGTGGGTCCAGGAGGAAAACAAGGGGTCCAAGGCTCTTGTACACAAACTCGGATTCACCTTCGTGGGACGGATGACACAACAGTACCAGCATTTCCCTGAGCCTGTTGAGATGTTGGTTCATGGGTTGCGGGCAAGGGAAAATATGCCAAAGGATATTCGACCAATGAAATTTCCTGAATTTCAGTCGCTCGAGCCGGTTCTGCCTGTGAACAACGTTCAGGAAGCCGTGGATTTTTACTGTCAACACTTGGGATTCCACGTCGATTATCTCTGGGGAAATCCACCGATGCATGGAGCCGTATCGTATGGTGAATGGTCCACGCAAACCATCAGGATCCAATTCAGAGGTGGCCAACCTCACAGGCCACAAGAGACTCGAGGAGAAATTTTCATCCTGGTTGAGCCTGAGGTTGAAACCTTGTACCACCGGTGCCAGTCGCAAGGGGTCACTATCAAACGAAAGCTGACTTTACAACCCTGGGGAATGCAAGAGTTTGCGATTCAGGATTGCAATAATTACATCATTCGATTTGGCACGCCCGAGAAGGTAGGGTTCATTTAGGTCGGTGGGATTCTGTTGGCGAATGCAAGGGGACAGTCTAATTAAAATGGTAGGTGACCCACCCCATAGCACGTGAGCCAATGATTTCTCCTAACGGATGTTCTCGGTGTTTGTCATTTAAGGCATTGGAGATCGAAACAGCCAATTCAAGTTGGTTTTTCCAAAATCGATATCCGGCACGCACGTTCACCAATGAATAGCTAGCGACCCGACTATTGAGTGGAGGGATACCAGAGGCGAATAGTGTACTTATTGGGTAGGTTTCTCCGCCTACAATATAAAGCACGACTTCGGCATTGATCCCATTGTCCCATTCGCCACGTAGACCAGTATTGATCTTAAAGTCAGGTCCCCCTCGCCGAACTGCTCCTGTCAGTGTTTGCCAAGTTTTTTGGTAAGAATAATTCACAAAACCGCTCAACCAGGGCAAAGGCCAAAATTCAAGTCCAATTTCTCCACCATGAATATCTGCTGTTCCACCATTGACAAATGTCATACCACTAGATGCAATCAAGTCTGAAATATGGTTAAAAAAGATGTCCATCCTGCCCCGGAGTCGGTGCTTGAAAAACCATCCTTGATAGCTGATTTCGTAGGAGACGATTTCTTCGGGGCTGAGCAGTTTTGACCCTGTCAATACTCCCATCCCTGGTACTGACCGGGAATCCGTATGGGTTTCGAAAATAGTTGGGGGGCGAAAGGCTAGGGCGATGGTTCCTCGAACCGTGTGGTTGGGGAACAGTCGGTACACAACAGCGAATCGTGGACTGTATGTGGGGTTAATTTCTGTGTGGAGATCCATGCGAATACCACCGGTGGCTGTTAGCGTCTCAGTAGCCTGCCATTCATCCTGAATGTAAATTCCAAAGCGATTTTCCCGACTGAATCCATCAAGAAAATTGCTTGAGACTGAATTATGGCGATAGTCCATGCCATAGGTCAGCTGGTTCGTCGGTCCGAATTCCAGGGAATGTTGTCCCGAAAGATTGTAACTATTCGCCTTGCGTGATTGATTAGAAGTGCCGCTTGGGTCAGTGATTGTGATTGAACTTGCGATCAAAGGATTCGTTAGTAGCATATTGGGAATACTTGAACGATTCCAATATGCCCTCAGAAAAAAATTAGGGCGATGATATTCGACCTTGGTGTAGGTTTGAGCAGGCTCTCCCTGAACGGTGACCAGAGAGGTAATCGGTCCATCGTAGCGATTCGCATCTACCAATCCGCCTGAGACGGATAGTGTGGAGATATTGGAAATGTCATAATTCGTTTGCACATTAAACTTGTGTACTCGAAATCCCAATGAACTTCTGGATTCCCATTGGTTGGATTGATCTCGGCCAACGGAAAGGCGGTAGCCCAGCTTTTTGTACTTTCCGGCATAGACCGCAGCGCTGGATATTGTGCCAAATTCACCTCCACCCACTTGTACGTGCGCCCCTTTCATTTCCTCCGGAGACTTGGTGATGATGTTGATTACACCGTCGAAGGCATTAAACCCATACACGGCGGATGCGGGTCCCTTGAGCACCTCAATCTTCTTAATTTCAAGTAATGTCACGGGAATCATTTTCCAGAAGACCTCGCCCTGAATATCCTCGTAGATGGAACGTCCATCGATCAGGACGAGAAGTTTATTCGCCCGAAGTTGGTTGTCCCCACGAACACTGACATTAAAATCCGCGCTGGTCATTTGAATGACTTCCAGGCCGGGTACCCGACGGAGAACCGTGGGAAGGTCGGTTGCACCAGAATGTCGAATGTCTTCATCGGTTATGACATAGACATTGGAGGGGGCTTCAGAAATAGGTTGTTCGTGCAAAACAGCGATGCTCACGGTTTCTTCCTGAAGGAATCGTAGATCGTCCAAGACCTGATCTGAGGATCTTTGAGGAGGGGAAGCTTGAGTCGCTGGATTGGCACCAACAGCTTGTGGGATCAGGAAAAGGGTCGAACATAATACCCACAATCCCAAATAATTCAGAAAATCGGCAGTTACCGCGTTCAATCCCTGGCTGTTTTTTTGTTGGAAGGAGTGCCGCATGTCGGTTTTCCAGAATCTCGCCATCGTTAATTTATAATGGAGCAACCAATGTGCTAAGTATGGTGGCTCAAGATGGAGGCCTATGATATTGACACATGTCTTTGTTTTTGTTTGATATTCTTGGTTTTTGACTGAAAATCCACGATGTGGGAGTCAAAGAATGAAAGGCTGATAATAGGGTACATAGTTTCCACTTATATGGAAATTGTCTTATTGCCCATTTGTCTATCACACTTTGTTTCATCCATGAGATGCAGGTGCACCATCGAGCTTGCCCCCGGAGAAGCGATTGGTCTGGCGATAGCACCATTCTACTCGGCAACATTTTTTAGTTGCAATGGGAACAAACCCATAAGTATCCGGCTCTGTCTGGCGGGTATGGTATGGGACCCATTGAAGCTTTTGGTCGTTTCCGTTTTCTCCTGAGCCATGTACTTCATTTGGCAGAACCATGGATAGGAACCGTAATGAAAAATTTTGCCCCTTTTCCTTGGGTGCTTTCGACCCAGATCTGCCCCCCATGTAGCTCTACCAGGCTTTTGGTAATGGCCAGGCCCAAGCCGGCGCCTTTGGATTCATGAGGTCCGGATGGACTACGATAGAACCGTTCAAAGATAGTTTCCTGTTCCTTCTGAGGAATGCCACATCCCGCGTCCGCGACGCAAACTTGAATCCACTGATCGTTCTTATGGGCCATACTTATTTGGATGCTTCCCTTAGGGGGAGTAAATTTAATGGCGTTATGCACTAGATTGGTAAGAATTTGACTCATTTTGTCGCGGTCACCTCGAATCGGCGAAATGGCGTGAGGCTGGGCAATCGTCAACATGAGGCCATGTTCGGTAGCCATATTTTGCAAGTTCTCCGTGACCTCACTGATCAATTCAGGCATGGAAAAGGAAACGGGAATGAGATCCATCCGCCCGGCTTCGATTTGGGATAAATCCAATAGATCGTTGATCATTCGAGTCAGCCGTTCGACATTGGCCCGGACTCGACTTAAATAAAATGTTTGCCGGTCGGTTAACTCTCCGGTTAAGCCATCAAGCATGTTTTCTACGAGTCCTTTGACCGAGGTCATGGGCGTCCGAAGCTCGTGGGACACGATGGTCACAAACGCCGATTTGAGCTGATCCAGCTCCTGTAACTTCACATTCGCTTCGGTGAGTTCATGGGTGCGTTCCTCGACTCGTTGTTCCAGCGTCATATTGAGTTGTTCCAGTTGCTGATAGGCCCGGGCATTATCAATCGCCACGCCTACAGTGTTTGCGATGGTAATCAACAATTCCAGATCTTCCTGCGTACACGTCTGTGGGGTGCTATCTGCGGAAATAAACCCCATGATGTGTTGCTGGCTTTTCAGTGGCGCACATACGAAGGAGGTAATGCCGAGTTCCTGAAGAACCGCGCGAATCTTTGGATCAATGCCAGGACTCACCCTTTCAATTTCTGGAATTAAATAGGACTCTCCGTGAAGCAAGAGTTCGGCATGAATGGTGCCATCATCGTGAATCGGGATTTCGAGGGCTCGGACATGGGCATCGAGGTCTTCAGGAATGCCTGCGGTTTGTGCTTCATGTGCTATTCCTCGATCACGGTCGTAGAGCATGATCCACATGTGTGTAAACCCGACTTTTTCAACGAGGAGGTGCAATACGGTACTGAGGAGAGTGTTCAGATCCAAGTGTGACGCGATGGCAGAACCCGTCTGGTTGAGCGTGGTTAATTTATTGGCATGTTTGGTGATCGTGACGACTTGAGCCGAGATCGCCTGTTCCCTATCGCGAATGGCTTGTGTCATCGTGTTGAACACCGCAGTTAATTCACCAACCTCATCCCGTGTGGTAGGCTCCAGAGAGACGGAAAAGTCCCCAGTTGAAACCTTTTTGGCAACGTCCGCTAAGCTTCGGAGCGGATTGATGATACGGTTGGCTAATACTGCAGCAGCCATGATTCCCAGAAGGATAATTAAGACCGTGATGAGGACAATATTCCGCACCAGGTCGTTGAGCTGTTGAATCATTTTTTCGTTGCTGACCCCAACCTGCACGATTCCATGGATCGGACTCCTGGGCGGACCCGAGAACTCCGATCCCACAATATTTTCCAGCTGTTCCAACACAAGAGGCCCCAATAAGGGGTCAGAGGAGTTGCGTCGGCGTACCGGGATGGCGAAATCGTACAGCAGTTCAGTCTGATCGTTGAATTGCAGAATCCACCATGGTGAGGATGAGATGTCAGGACCCGTGCCTGGCTGAGTATCCAT
Organism: uncultured Nitrospiraceae bacterium; assembly: GCA_964392595.1. GTDB lineage: Bacteria > Nitrospirota > Nitrospiria > Nitrospirales > UBA8639 > Nitronereus. Next base: position 2,645 of record CAYMQW010000006.1, on the reverse strand, counting down.
TCTGAACGGGGTAATCACCGGGTCGGAATGTGAAATAGTGAGCAATGATTGGACGATGTGGCTATCCGGAAACACGGGGTTTTCAGCAATCCGTGTTTGCCTTCCCGTCCGGAGAGCCCCCTTGCTCTTTGACACCAGGGAGACCCCTTTGGAGTCAGTCATGATCACATACACCACTTCGTCGATCTTCAAGGCCCCATCCAATAACCGTTCCAAAGAGATGATGTCTTTGGCAATCAGTGGAAAGCGGCTGTTATAGGCTAAATTCTTCACGATCACCTGTCCGGTTTTAAAGAGGGCCTGGGCCATAATGTGCGCTTGCTGGTTGACCACATACCAACTGAGGCCAGAACAGACCGCCACAATGATGACACTAATGAATACAATAAACTTGGTTCGTAAACTGATCATTCAAATGGGTTCTGGCGAATGGGCTCTGGTTGTTGAGTGTCACTCGTCATGGCTGATGCAACCGTCTCATGATTAATACACCTCTTCAGCATCGGCTAACAGTTGTGGGGGAACGGCAATGCCGAGATACTGTGCGATTTGACGATTAATCGCTAAGCTCACGTGTTCGGGAGGAAGAAGAGTGCCTTGAGGAATAGATTTCCCCTTCAGAAGTTCCTCGGCGAGTCCAGCGACCTGCTTGCCAACCTTGGAATAGTCGATATACAGCCCGGCGAGAACCCCGCTTCGAACCAGTCCAGAAGAAAATCCGAATACCGGAATTCCTGCATCCGAGGTCGTACTCAAAAGAAAGTCCAGAGAGTCTTCAGTCAGCACTGTGCTGTCGGGAATGAGCCACAACACGTCAATGTTGGGCAGCAGCGATCGCAACATGGCTGCAACGTCATGGGGAGAGGACACGGTACGCTCAATCAACTGTAAGCCTTGCTTTTTGGCCAAAGCCTTGGCCTCTTGAACGGTGTGTTCAGTTTTTGTGGGATCAAACAGCACCCCGATCCGTTTCAAGTCGGGAACCAGCCTCTGGATTAACGTAAACTGGTTTTTGATAGGAATTCGGAGGCCGACGCCTGTCATGTTGTCCCGAGTGAGATCGTACTTTCTGGGGGCCAACACCATACACGAGATAATGGGGATATCGAGGATTTCCAGTTTGGCGGCCAGAGTCGCTTTGAGGCCAATGGCTACCACGAGTTTGGCTGGAGAGGCCCGGATTTTTCTGCCAAGTTTTCGTCCCTGGGCAAGGTCGCTCTGGAGGTCATACTCCACAATCCGGACCTCGGGAGAGAATGTCTCTTTGAAGGAGGAAGCCGCCGCGTTATAGGGGCCCACGTCGGCGGATTTGAGAATGACGATGTCTTGGCCCCAAGCTGATGATTGCATTCCCATGCCCACATGAGCGGTCAGTGTGACAATCAATGCAAGCCTGAGGGTGAAAAAGAAGGTGGAGGGGGAAAGGCCTATTCGATGAAAGAAGAGCAAGAGTCACTCCGAGTGAAGGAGGGGAAAATAATTCAAGGGCCTTCTTCGTGATCGGCTATGACATATGACCTTAACAGGATCTGTTGAATAAAAAAATCAAATTGGCGAGAATTGGTCAACATATTCAAGTGTCAGGATGAAAAGGGCTGCGAAACAAGCATGCCTTCGCCTTCGCGATAGCAGGTTTGTTCCACAGCCCATGAGAGAGAGAGGAAAAGACCCTTGTCCAAAAAAAATTGAGACAAGAAGAACACCACTGGGGTAGACCGATGCCCTGAAGAAAATCAGGCGGACGGTTCACCCTCCTCCTTAGGGCTCACGCAAGAATAACTTCCCATGTTTGGGCGTCGATCCATCCAGTCTGGCGGCGTTGCTCGTTCTTTCCATAAGGAGTATGCGCAGTCCTCGCGTCTTGCCAGACAGGTTCCTCAGCACCAAAACATGGGAGGTTATTCTTGCCCGAACCCTTACCGGCGCTTCGTGCGTTTCGAAAAATCAATTTGTTGAAACGAAGCCTCTAAAGGAGTAGACGGGAGATCCTCGGACCCCCCTCCCAATAGCTTCGCGGTAAATCGTCTAATCGAGCGTGCTTCCTCCGTCTCTTGAATCACTCGCTCGCCATACTGAGGTTGCCATCCGCAATTCAGACAACGAATTTCGAGTTTTGTACATAAATCAATCTCTTGGACGACCATCCAGCCTTGACATTTCAGGCAATGGTCTACAGAGCCTGAATGGACTAATGCCACAACTGGCCGTATGCGTAGCCGAGTGGTGTTAGTCTTCCTCACAGACCGTGTGGTTTCCAGCCTTGCCTTCCCTAGCGAAGCCTTCACGCTCATGGAACCTCCTTCTGCTTGTCTTGAAGCCCGTGGAGTTGATCGGGGTCAATCGGCCTCATGCCGTATGAGAAAAATTTATGGTTATATACTACTAAGATGTCTAAAAAGTCTGTGACGTATGTCACCAGCAGAGAAAAATCTATTTAGGGATATAATCCTAAGAAGTAGACCTTAATGTCAAGACTTTAATCAACCTTATTCCCCGTAGCTTGCTACGGGGTTACCGAACAAAGGGAAGAGCTTGAGAAACCGTGGTGTCTCAAAACAAATAGCACTTCCGCTGAATACCCCGTCTGCTTGCGCTGACACTCGGACACACGTAAGACCGTGGGCGCACATAAGTACTTGTAAATA
>CAYMQW010000005.1:0-17198 GCA_964392595.1 uncultured Nitrospiraceae bacterium | reverse complement strand
CGCCAGACGGGATGGATCGACGCCCAAACATGGGAAGTTATTCTTGCGCGAGCCCGAAGAAGGGGAATCGTTATGAAGCGTGAAATTATGGCCGTGATTGAGCAGGTTGGCCGTGAAAAAGGAATTGATAAGGAGCGAGTCCTGGGTGCCGTTGAATCTGCCATTCTGACCGCGGCAAAAAAGCGATATGGCAATAACGAAAACATACAAGTGCAAATTGACCATGAAACCGGTGAAATTTCCATTGTGTCGTTAAAAACGATTTCGGACCCCGTGACCGATGCCAAATCTCAAATTTCACTGGAAGAAGCCCGTGAAATCGATTCGGAAGCGGAGGTGGGGGATGAAATCGGGTCTCTTTTGGAAATGGAAGAATTTGGCCGTATTGCGGCACAAGCGGCAAAGCAGGTAATTTGCCAGAAAGTCAGAGAAGCTGAGTGGGAAGCCGTTGAACGAGAATATTCGAAAAAAGAAGGTGATCTGGTCCATGGCGTGATTTTGGGGCAAGAGCGTCGGAATTATTTGGTTGAAATTGGCAAAACAGAAGCCCTTCTGCCAGTCAATGAACAAATTCCACGTGAGGCCCATCGACGAGGAGATCGCGTGCGCGCCATGCTCTTGGAAGTTCGACGGACGCCTAAAGATGTCCAAGTGATCTTGACGCGAGCGCATCCGCAATTTGTGGTCAAGCTATTCCATTTGGAAGTGCCAGAAGTCATGGAGAAAATTGTGGAGATTAAGGGTGTGGTTCGTGAGCCTGGCGATCGGACCAAGATTGCCGTGGCTTCACGAGATAAAGCAGTCGATCCGGTAGGTGCCTGTGTTGGGATCAAAGGATCTCGAGTCCAAGCGATAGTCCGTGAGCTTAAAGGGGAAAAAATCGATATCATTCCTTGGACTACAGATCCACGTGTGTTCATTGGCGAAGCCTTGAACCCTGCCTCTATTGAAAAAGTTGGGATTGATGAACAAAAAAAAGCCGCGTTAGTTGTCGTCGCGGACTCCCAACTTTCATTGGCCATTGGGAAAAACGGACAAAATGTTCGCCTTGCCGCGAAACTTACTGGGTGGAAAATTGATATTATTAGTGGCAGTGAATATGAAAAGGAAAAGGTTGAACGGGAAAAGGAGATCAAGGCGGCTTTGGCTGAGGAAGCGGAAGCTCTGCGAGAGGAAACTGGAGAAGAAAACTCAAATCCTTCAATGGAACCTGATTCTGGGGTAGAACCAGAAGTGGCTCAGGTTCCTGCCGAAGCTTCGAATGAGGTCTCGATTCCAGAGTCTGGCGAGGAATCTTCAGAATCGAAGGAAACCTCATCCTAAAGATCGTGGGTGGTATGAGAGTCTATGAATTAGCCAAACAATTGGGAATTGAAAGTAAGGTTCTGATTCCAGAACTTAGCCGGCTAGGGATTACTGTATCTTCCCATAGCAATACTTTGATGGAAGATGATGTCCAGAAAGCCTTAGCTGCATTCGGCAGCACGCAAGTGAGCAGTTCGGTCACGGCAAAGGGAAAGTCCGGAAGTGGGACCAAACTCCTTAAAAAGTCGCATGCTCGCACAGGAAGAAGGCGTGAGGAGGCGGCGGAGCCAGAATCTCCTCCTAAGTCAGAGAAAAAGCATATTCTCATTAAACGGAAGCGTGAGGAAGTCGAAACGCCTTTGCCGGAAATCGAGACTGACGGAGGCACCCTGCAAGAAAGTCTGCCGCTTGTAGTAGAACCCGAAACGAGTCTGGGAAATCCGCTATCTCCTGAAGTGGCTGCGGTCGCGGAAGCTTTAGCATCGGCTCATCCAACGCCCGAGGAAGCCCTACAGGAACTCACTGATATCGCGGCTGTTCCTTCTTCAGTGGAGGCCGCCGGTGTTAAGAAACAAGAAGAGCCCGGAAAGGAGCAGCTCGTTTCTGGGGAAAAGCCCAAGAAAGCCAAAAAACCAGCCAAGCATCGTGATGAAGCCCTGTTTGCGCAAAAGTATGAAGATGCGGCACGGTGGCAAGACCTTCGCCCTCTCCCTGCATTGAGACGCGAAGAGCGAACACGACATGTCCCGTCGGCAACGTCTACCGAGGTCACCAAGCCACGCAGAAAAACCGTGAAGTTGAGTTCAGGTCTGACGGTGAAGGAATTTGCCGAACACCTTGGACAGCGATCCGGAGACATCATGAAACGGTTGATGGAGATGGGCGTGATGTTGACGATCAACCAACCCATGGTTCTTGATGCCGGCTTGTTGATTGCTGAAGGTTTGGGCATTCAAGTCGAAGTGGCGGTGGAGAAAGAAGGTGAGGCCCTTCTTGAAGACGCGCTTGAATCAACTGAGGACATGGAGCTTGTGGGGCGTCCTCCGGTGGTCACCATTATGGGGCATGTTGATCATGGGAAAACGTCCCTTCTAGATGCGATCCGCCAAACCAACGTGATCGCCCAAGAATCCGGGGGCATCACGCAGCATATTGGCGCCTACACGGTTCAAGTGGGTGTGAAGCAGATCACGTTCCTTGATACTCCCGGTCATGAAGCGTTTACGGCAATGAGGGTACGGGGGGCTCAGGCCACGGATATTGTTGTGTTGGTGGTGGCTGCGGATGACGGGGTGATGCCGCAAACGGTGGAAGCCGCTCATCACGCTCAAGCTGCCAAAGTTCCAATCATTGTGGCCGTCAATAAAATAGACAAACCTGGAGCCAATCCAGAACGAGCCAGGCAGGGGCTGTCTGATCATGGACTCATTCCCGAAGCTTGGGGTGGGCAGACGATCTTTGTTGACGTGTCAGCCAAAGAAAAGCAGGGCCTCGACACGCTACTTGAGATGATTCTGTTGCAAGCCGAGGTCCTGGAATTAAAGGCCGATATTGCCAAACTGCCGAAGGGTATCGTGCTAGAGTCGAAATTGGATCGAGGGCGTGGCCCGGTCGCGACTGTGTTGATTCAGAGCGGTATTTTAAAAGTCGGGGATCCCTATGTCGTGGGTACGACCAGTGGCCGGGTTCGGGCGATGTTGTCCCATGACGGGAAAAAAATGAAGGAAGCCAGGCCTTCCACGCCAGTGGAAGTTATCGGGTTACTGGGGTTACCCGCAGCTGGCGATAAATTTGTAGTGGTGAAGGATGAACGGATGGCCCGTGAGGTGGCCAAAGACCGGCTCCATAAGCAGCGGACAGCCGAGCTTGGAACAGGTGTGACCCGGATGACCTTGGATGATTTGTATTTGCAAGGGAAAGATTTGGATAAAAAGGAGCTGTCCATCTTGCTGAAAGCTGATACGAATGGTTCGGTGGGTGCTTTGCGGGAATCCGTGCAGAAAATTCAATCTGACTTAGTGAAGCTTCAGGTGATTCATAGCGGAGTCGGGACCATCACAGAATCGGATGTTCTTTTAGCTTCGGCTTCCAAAGCCCTTATCATCGGGTTTCATGTGAGGCCTGAACCGAAAGTGTCTGCCTTGGCTCAAGGTGAAGGGGTAGAGATCCGCTTGCATACCGTTATCTACAATGCGATTGCCGATGTCCGGGCCGCTGCCGAGGGCATGCTTGAGCCAACCCTCGTGGAACGCGTGTTGGGTCGGGCGGAAGTACGGGAGGTGTTTACGATTCCAAAAATCGGAACCATCGCTGGGTGTTATGTGAATGACGGGCACATTGCTCGATCGAGTGAAGGGGTTCGGGTCCTTCGAGATCAGGTCACGGTCTATGAGGGTAAGCTGGGCTCTCTGCGTCGATTTAAAGACGATGTGCGGGATGTGCAGCAGGGGTATGAGTGTGGAATTGGGGTCGAAAACTTTAATGATATTAAATTAGGCGATATCATTGAGGTCTATGTTTTCGACAAAGAAACCGCGAAGTTGTAACCGGTTTGGCCTTCTGCCAAGCGCTTATCAGCGCGTATGATTGTCGGAGTGTGCCAGGTTTGCTTACATTTGCCGGAGGGGCATTCACTCAAGGCCCAAGCGTCAGGTCCTCTCGAGCCTCAAAACTCGATTAGGTCAGGCCTTCAATGTTTCAGTCGCTGAGGTTGGAGATCACGATCTTTGGCAGCAAGCGACATTGGGGATTGCCTGTGTGGCGAATGAAACGCGCTATGCCAATGCGGTATTGGATCAGGTGCTGAACGTCATTCGATCCAACCCTCACCTGGAGTTATTAGAGTCGCATATCGAACTGTTGTAATGCCCATGATGATTCAAGCAGAACGAGCTACTATGGCTAAGCCGACATATAAACGATCCGAGCGGGTGGCCGACCAACTTCGCATTGAAGTGGCGGATATTTTGGCCAAAAAATCAAAAGATCCTCGACTACATTCCGTCACGGTGACCGATGTGGAAGTCACCAAAGATCTACGAATTGCGCGTGTGTATGTGTCCATACTAGGTTCTGAGGATGACAAGTCAGGTATCTTAAAAGCCTTAGCCAGTGCATCAGGGTTTGTTCGGTCGGAATTGGGACGTCGTCTTGAGTTGCGCTACACGCCTGAAGTGAAGTTTTGGGCCGACTCGAATGGGCCTCGTGCCGAACGAATCTTGAAAATTCTTGATAACTTACCTCCCGCTAGTTCAGAAGATGCCGCCGATTCAGAGGCTGATTTCCCGCCCATTTTGCCTGAGGCCCGATAGAGATGGCGAACGAATTGGAGTGTGTTGTGGCGTCTCCAGTCCTTGATGGGGTCTTGAATGTATCCAAACCGGCAGGGTGGACATCTCATGATGTTGTGGCAAAGTTGCGGCGGTCGCTTGGTCTTCGAAAGGTGGGGCATGCCGGAACCTTGGACCCCATGGCAACAGGGGTGCTTCCCATGTTGCTGGGAAAGGGCACGAGGTTATCGGAATATTTAGTCGAGTGGGATAAAGAATATGAAGCGGTCATGCGCGTGGGACAGGATACTGATACTCAAGACGCGACCGGCGCGGTCATTCAGGAACGGTCTTATGCCGGGTTGACAGAAGAATCGATCCGAACTGCAGCAGCGCAGTTTTTGGGAGCGCTTCAACAGGTACCCCCGATGTATTCTGCCCTCAAGGTCGAAGGTCGGCCCCTGTATAAATTGGCTCGGGCTGGGAAAACCGTGGAGCGGGCACCTCGGCCTTTTACAATTTATCAGTTGGAAGTGTTAAAGGTTGAGATTCCAGACGTGTCTTTTCGGGTGACCTGTTCAAAGGGGACCTATATCCGAACCTTGTGTGCTGATATTGGGGAGACTCTGGGTGTGGGAGGGCATTTGCGTCAATTGTGTCGAACGCGAGTTGGCCCGTTTCATATAGAAGATGCCGTGTCTCCGTTGGAAATCGACCAAGAATTTCTGTTGCATGGACAGAATCAACTCGTGCGTGGGCTTGATGCTGTACTCAGCCATTTGCCGGAGGTGGTGATTGATTCCTCCATGGTAACTCGAGCCTTAAATGGAGCACCAATCCCTCAATCGGCAGTCTCTCGATCGTTGGTGGGATCTCCAGAATCAGGTTCTTCCGAAGAGATCCTGAGGGTCAAAGACCCTGCGGGGCAGTTGCTGGGGTTGGGAAAGTTTGCAAAGGAAACTTCCGATTCGTCAGAAATGAACCTGCCATTGGTATTTGTCAAAGTGTTTGGGCAATCAAGTTAGTTCCTGTATGGAAATGAGAAGATATTCATACAATTTTCAGTGAGGAGGAGTTGAGATATGGGGCTCGGAGCGGCAGTGAAAATCGATATCGTTAAGCAGCATCAACATCACGATAAAGATACGGGTTCTTCAGAGGTGCAAATTGCGCTGTTGACCAACCGTATTAATTATTTAACGGAACATTTTCGGACGCATAAAAAGGACCATCATTCACGGCATGGATTGTTGCGAATGGTGAGTCGGCGGCGACGGCTATTGAGTTACCTGCATCGTGTGGATGCGGCGAGCTATCGATCGCTGTTGGGCACGTTAGAACTGAGAAAATAAAAGACTATTTGGTGGGTGAGGAAGGAGAGAATTTCATGGTGCATTCTGTTGAATTGGAAGTCGCCGGTCGTACATTGAGGCTCGAAACAGGCCATATGGCCAAGCAAGCGGATGGATCCATCCTTGCCACCTATGGTGACACGGTGGTGTTAGCTACGGCAGTGGCCTCAAGGAAGCCAAAGCCCGACGTGGATTTTCTCCCCTTAACCGTCAATTATCAGGAAAAAGCCTATTCCGCTGGGAAAATTCCAGGCGGATTTTTTAAGCGCGAGGGGGCACCGTCGGAAAAAGAAACCCTGACGAGTCGATTAATTGATCGTCCGATCCGTCCTTTGTTTCCAAAAGGGTATTTTTTTGAAACTCAGGTTGTGGTGTCCGTCTTATCCGTGGATCAATCAATGATCTCGGATACCATGGGCATTACCGCAGGATCCGCCGCGTTGGCGATTTCCGATATTCCATTTAATGGTCCGCTTGCTGGCATACGAATTGGTAGGGTTGACGGAAACTTAGTGGTCAATCCCGATGTGCAGATGCTGGCCAAGAGTGAATTGGACTTGGTCGTGGCTGGAACGGCGGATGCCATTATGATGGTCGAGGCGGGAGCCAGTGGATTGTCCGAAGCCGTGATGCTTGAAGCCCTGGAACTCGCGCATGAGGAAATTAAAAAAGTTGTCGCGAAAGTCAATGAATTGAGCGAAAAGGTCGGGCGTCAGAAGCGAGTGCTCGAAGTGGAAACGGTGAGTGAAGAATTGCGAGCCCAAGTGAAACAGTTGGCCTCCGCTCCAATTCGAGAAGCTGTATCTATTCCGAACAAAGCCGAACGCCAAGAACGTTTTGATGAGATTTTGCGGGAAGCAATCGAAAAGTTTGGTGGGGAAGATTCTGCCTGCCATCGACAGATTAAAGACGTGTACCATGACCTAGAATATGATGAAGTCCGGGATTTGATCTTGGAGAAAAAAGTCAGGGCCGATGGACGAGGGCCTGCGGATATTCGCCCGATCACCTGTGAAACAGGGCTATTGCCACGCACCCATGGTTCAGCCCTGTTTACCCGAGGTGAGACGCAAGCTCTTGCGGTCGTGACATTAGGAACTTCTGATGATGAGCAGCGTATCGATGCACTCGAAGGGGAATATTTTCGAACCTTTATGCTCCACTACAATTTTCCGCCATTTTGTGTTGGGGAGGCTAGGCCCATGCGAGGGCCAGGTCGTCGGGAAATCGGCCATGGAAAACTCGCTCAGCGTGCACTCACATCCGTCATGCCAACCCGTGAAGAATTTCCGTATACCATCAGGCTGGTGTCGGATATTTTGGAATCGAATGGTTCATCCTCGATGGCCACGGTGTGTGGAGGATCCTTAGCCTTGATGGATGCCGGAGTGCCGATTAAAGAACCGGTTGCTGGAATTGCGATGGGTCTCATCAAGGAAGGAGACCGATTCATCATTCTCTCGGATATCCTGGGGTTAGAAGACCATCTTGGCGATATGGACTTTAAGGTCACTGGTACCAAAGATGGCGTGACGGCTTTGCAAATGGATATTAAAATTGGAGGCATCACCACGGAGTTGATGCGGCAAGCCCTAGAGCAGGCGCGGGCTGGGCGGTTGCACATTCTCGATCGAATGCATGAAGCCTTGGCAGCTCCACGGCCTGATCTTGCGGCCTATGCCCCAAGAATTTTCACCATTCAAATTAAGCAGGACAAAATCAGGGACATCATTGGGCCAGGCGGCAAGGTAATCAGAGGAATCATCGCTGAATGTGGCGTGAAGATGAATGTCGATGATTCTGGGCTGGTGACTATTGCCGCCGTGGACGGAGATTCTGCCAATAAGGCCATCCAAATGGTGGAACAGTTAACGGAGGAGGTTGAGATCGGGAAGCTCTACCTCGGGACCGTCAAAAAGATCGTGGATTTTGGTGCGTTTGTCGAGATTCTTCCAAATGTCGATGGTCTTGTGCACATTTCCCAGCTGGCCCATCATCGTGTAAATGCGGTATCCGATGAGCTTTCCGAAGGGGAGCAAATCATGGTGAAGGTGATGGAAATTGACAGACAAGGGAAGATTCGTTTGAGCCGGAAAGAAGCCTTAGCCGAATCCGAGGCCCCAACGGGCGAATCGTAAAATGTTTTGAGTCGCTGGCACTCATAACCGGGCAGCTTTATCTTTAGTGAATATTAAGGACTCTGCTGCCCTTGAGCAGGCTGTATTTCTTGCCAAATGGTTTTCCATCATCATGGAAAGCTGAGTTCAGAACAAACCAGTTTGGTCATAATCAAGGCAGGTCGTTGAGGTTCAGTCCTTAACGGCCAAGAGTTCATCTTCGTCCATTCGGGTACAATGGTTAGACCTTTTCGTCGAGGAAAAAAACGTCATGCGTAAAGTGGTGCTGGATAATGGCGTCCGGGTGGTTATGGAGCGGATGTCGTCGTTGAAGTCCGTGGCCATCGGGATATGGATTAACGTTGGCACTCGTGATGAACACAAGGGGCAGGAGGGCCTGTCTCATTTTTTAGAGCACATGATGTTTAAGGGTACTCGGCGGAGGTCGGCATCCAAAATTTCCCAAGAAATCGATAACCTGGGCGGTGAGATGAATGCGTTTACCACGCATGAGTCCACCGTGTTTTATGTCAAAGTCCTGGATCAGCAGATTGATCAGGCCGTCGATTTATTGGCCGACCTGTTTCATCACTCCCGTTTTACGCCAACGGAAATTGAGCGAGAAAAGCAAGTTGTGCTTGAAGAAATCCGGACGGTGCGCGATGACCCTGAGGATTTTGTTCAGGAACTTCATGCCCAACACGTCATGCGGGGCCATCCCCTGGGTCGCTCCATTTTGGGAAATCCTTCCACGATGGGACGCATAGGACGAAGGGACATCCTTGATTATGTGGGTGAGCAATATCATCCAAAGAAACTCGTCGTTTCCATCGCAGGGAATTTCAACGAAAAAACGTTAGTGCCTCTCTTAAATCGTTCGTTTGGAAAGTGGAGACCTTCTCGATCGACACAGAGCAGCCTTGATTCTCGCAAACCGCCAAACCTGTGCATCGGGACGTTTGTACATCCTAAACGATTGGAACAAACCCATGTCTGTCTAGGTTTGCCAGGTATTCCCGTGAACCATTCGACCCGGTATGCCGCCCATACTCTGAATGCGTTGTTTGGAGGAGGCGTGAGCTCTCGGCTTTTCCAAGAGATCAGAGAAAAACGGGGACTGGCCTATACGATTTATTCGCAGCTGTCGAGTTTTTCTGATGCGGGGACCCTAACCATCTATGCCGCAACCGGATCCAAAGAAGCATCGAAATTAGTTGATGTCGTACGACAGGAAGTCCGCAAACTTCGAGATCGAGGACCGGCAATGCAGGAATTGGTCCGCACGAAAAATCAGTTAAAAGGAACACTCATGCTGGGCTTGGAAGGCACGTACGGTCGAATGAATAAATTAGCCAAGGATGAAATTTGTCAAGGTCGATCCGTGTCCCTAAAAGAAATGCTTTCTGAGATTGACAAAATCTCAAAAGATCAGATCCAAACTGTGGCTCAAAAGCTCTTAAATCTTGATGAAATGACCGTGACAGCCTTGGGCCCAGTGCCCAAGACCGCGTTTTCCGCTTAATCGGCCTTCCTGAGCTTGTCAAGCTCTTTTGGATTCACATAATAAGTGCACCACCTCTTTTCCTTTTTTATTCTCATGGTTTAGGAGTGATGCCATTCTTCATGGATGAATTGGGCCGAGGGTAGTAGCCGTTATGCACCTCCTTAAATATTTGGCTGAAGGCTCTGCCCAAAGGCCATTTGGTGGGGTGGTGCACTTATGAGTTGAATCCGCCTCTTAGTTGAACCCAAGATCCGCGATGAATTTTGTTAACAAGACTTCTGTGGCGGAAACCACGTTTTTTATCCACTAGAAGAAGTCGCATGATCAATGTTCTTGCTGGATCCGAGGCCGCATCCAAGGGGTTACCTTGCCGCAATGGGTTCAACCGGCTCCTTCTGGGCACACGGCTCCTTTCATACTGCCTCTCGCGTCGGCTTCCTGCCTCGGCTTATGCCTGCGCGGCTTCCGCACAGCGCGTTCGAATCTCTTCACACAAGCCCCATAACCAATGCTGCACTTTGAGAATTACTGCGCCGGCATGCCGGACCACTTTCCCCGCCACCTGATATAGCCGCCACCGCACCGTACGCACTTGGCACCGGCTCCAGGCATGGGGCAACGCCAACAACTTGAACAACACAAACAGGTTGTAGGCCAACACGCCAATGCGAAAGAAGACGGCATTGGCCGCGAAGGTCCCACACGGCAGCCGTTCCATGCCAAAGCCAATCTTCAGTTCTTTGATACGATTTTCGCTTGCCTCGCCCCGCTGGTTGTACCATCGTACAATCTCAGGTGGAGGGGAGTATGAAAGTTCGTACAACCGGGTTTGGCAGTTTTAGCTGCCATTGCCTTGGTAAGCGGAATGGCCTCCAGTACTTTTGCCATTGAAGCATTCCAAGAAAGGTTTGAATGGGGCGATCTCAGCAAGCCAACCACGCTTCATGCTCGAGTTGCGGTCGTCGATCCTTACGACAAAGCGGCGTGGATTAATGGGGCTGTGTTCGGCGGAAATTCGGCATTACTGGCAAACATATTTCCCTGGAAAAAATTTTAAAGTGTATGCTGGAAACGATGTCGTTTGGAGTAAATTACAATCACTCGGAAAAAGTTCTCACAGCCAAGCAGTGATGACCGGGACCCAAGCCTCAAAGTACACACGTGTGGAATTGACAATACAAGAGACTGAACAAAATCATCGAGTGGTCTCGGCAATTAAAGCAATCCCAGAAGTTGCTGGTACTCCAGCAAACCCACGAAGCATTCATAGCCTTCGTTCCGTTACCGAAGCCAAGGCAATCGAGAATGAGGGTTGGTCAGGCAACAGATGGATGAGGTATGATGTGATGATTCCTGGGGTATGCGGGATTATAGGCGTCATTCCCAACTCCGACCAGAGCGCGCACATGTCAGTGCGCACCAAGAACGATGACGGGTTTGGTCATGGTTACCTCGGAGAGAAATAAGTAAGATAAACCTCAAAGGTTTGTGGTTAATCAAAAGGCTGGGCTCGAATCACTGAGCCCCGCCTTTCTTTATTCAGAATCCAGTCGACGTTGAAGGTCGGCTAAACGATTGAGGGCTTCCAGCGGGGTCATGGAAAACAGATCCATCTGTTTCATTTCTTCCATAATTGGGTGCGGGGATGGCAAGCTATCCTCTAATTCATTGTCGTTTCCTTTGGCATTGTGGTGAGACCCATCGGACTGTTCTAACTGAGATAACACTTCTTCCGCGCGTTTGAGAATTGGCAGGGGAATTCCCGCAAGCTTTGCTACGTGAATCCCATAACTTCGATCAGCCCTCCCTGGTATAATCTTTCTTAAGAAAACAATAGTGTCCTTTAATTCCTTCACGGCAATAGTGTAGTTTTTTATTCCGCTGCGGTGGTTCTCCAGGTCTGTCATCTCGTGATAATGGGTCGCAAACAATGTTCGTGCTCCCAAGACCCCAGGATCCTGAATGTATTCGGCTATGGACCAGGCGAGACTCAGTCCATCATATGTACTGGTTCCCCGTCCAATTTCATCCAAAAGAATTAAACTACGGTTTGTTGAGGCACTAAGAATTCTCGCGGTCTCAGTCATTTCCACCATAAAGGTGCTTTGGCCACCAGCAAGATTATCTGATGCACCGACTCTTGTAAAAATACGATCGACAAGTCCTATTTTTGCCTCTGAAGCAGGGACGAAACATCCGATGTGGGCCAGTAACACAATGAGTCCCGTTTGGCGAAGAAAAGTACTTTTCCCAGCCATATTGGGTCCCGTTATGAGCAAGAGCCGGTTATCCTCAAGGTCCAATAACGCATCATTCGAAATATAGCCATCGGGTAGGAGAAGTTGTTCGATGACCGGGTGGCGTCCATCCTGTATATGAATCACCCCTCCCTCGTGAAGTTCCGGTCGGGAATAGCGTTGTTTAGATGAAATTTCAGAAAAGTTTACTATGACATCGAGAATGCCCAACCGTTTGGCCATTCCCTGGATCCTGACTGTCTCCTGACCGATTTTCTGACGAATCGTTTGAAATAATTCCTCCTCTAATATTTTTAATTGAAGGGTTGCCCCTGTCATTTGCTCTTCCAATTTTCGTAGTTCCTCACTGGTGAAACGTTCAGCATTGGCCAATGTTTGCTTTCGGGTGAAGTGGGCAGGTACACGAGGAAGATTTGGTTTGGTCACTTCAAAGTAGTAACCAAAGACCTGGTTATATTTTATCTTGAGGGAATCAATTCCCGACTGGCGGCGCTCCTGCTGTTCAAGATCCGTTATCCATCGGCTTCCATCTCTGGTGATCCGCCGAAGTTCATCAATCTGTTGGTTGAAAGAATCTTGAATAATACCACCCTCTTTGATGGATATGGGGGCATCGGGCGAGATGGTTTGTTCGATAAAAATGCCGATGTCTTCGAGATTATCCCAGTCCTGAAGTAACCCTTTTAATAAGTGGCACTGAAAAGGAATCAGAAGTTGGGAGATTTGAGACAGCATCGAGAGTGCTTCTTGTACATGAAGAAGATCTCGCGGGGTTGCCGATTCCATGGCTATCCGACTACTGATTCGTTCAAGATCGGGAATACTTTTTAATGTTTGCCGTAACTCCAATCGAAGTTTGACTTCTTTTGTGATTTCGGTGACAGCATCCAGCCGTCCATTTATGGCGTGAACGTCTACGAGAGGGCGCACCAGCCATTGTCGCAGTAAGCGGCTTCCCATAGCCGTGACCGTGTGATCCAAAACCGAAAGAACCGTGGCATTTTTTTGATCGGGAGAAAGGGGGGTGAGAATTTCTAAATTTCGAAGGGTCATAGCATCCACGTGCATTACGCGTGTGGCATGCCGGATGTGCGGTCGTTGAATGTGATGGTGCTGCAATAGTGGTTGAGTTTGGTGAACATAACCCAGAACCATGGCGGCTGCCTGGACCGACCCTATCGAACGATCGAGGCCTAAATCCTGTAGTCCTGAAGCATGAAATTGCTTGAGAAGAAGGTGTTGGGCTTCGTCGAAATCAGATCCCGTTTGGTTATCCGCTTTGACGCAGGGAATTTTCAAAGCGGCAATGGCTGTGTGAAGTTTTAGTAAAGAATTATGGGAATGAGAAGAGCTGGATGGAAGAATTAATTCTTGGGGGGCCGTACGAATTAATTCGTCAAGCAGGTCATCTTGGGCATGGGGACCACAAAACTCCGCAAGAAAAAATTCTCCGGTAGAAAGATCAACCGAGGCCAGACCAATTTGAAATGAGGGCCCTTCCCCGGACATCTCCCAAGCGATGGCGGATAAAAAGTTTGATTCTTTTGCGTTGAGTAAGTCTGCGTCAAATAAGGTTCCAGGAGTATAGACCCTTACCACTTCCCGTCGAACCAGCCCCTTGGCCAGTTTCGGATCTTCGACTTGTTCGCAAAGCGCGACGGTTTTCCCAGATTTCAGAAGTTTTGAAATGTAATTGGACGAAGCATGGTGGGGAATCCCGCAAAGGGGCACAGGATTCGGACTATTTTTATCTCGTGAAGTGAGGGCAATATTGAGAATGCTGGAAGCCTCTTCAGCATCTTCAAAGAACATTTCATAGAAATCCCCCACGCGAAAAAATACGATGGCTTCCTGATGGGCACTTTTAATTTTTCGATATTGCCGCATCAAGGGCGTGAGTTCAGGATCGCTCATTGTGGGAACGCCCTCTTTTCGTGATCAAAACATTATTGTGGTACAAAAAACTGAATTCTCGCTTCAGCTAGTTTTCCTGACTAACAAGGGCGTTCAACAATACCTGGCTTCTGGTGCCAAAGGCTTGGAGCATAACATGCCGTGAATAGCGGCTCCCGTGTGTCAGATGAAGGGCGAGCCGGTCATCCGGAAGCTGAGCTTGGGAAAGCCTATCGGCCCATTCGATGACCACGACATGTTCGGTATCGAAATATGCAGAGAGTCCGATCTCGTCAGTTTCAATGGTGCCTTCCAGTCGATACAGATCGACATGGGCGATCGGAGGTTGGTTCTCATATTCCCGGATAATCGTAAACGTGGGGCTGGTGACTTCCTCTGTGGAAAGCCCCATGCCTTGGGCCAGGCCACGAACAAAACACGTTTTTCCAGCGCCTAGTTCACCTGTCAAGGTGATGACTTCACCACCGCGCAAATCGTGCCCAATGGCCATGCCCAATCGTTCGGTGTCTAATCGTGATCGTAAAAGGCATTTCCATTGATGTTTTCCCCTGTGAGAAAATCGAAACTTTTGAAGTCTGCAATTCCCCACGATCGTGCCTTGATTTGGAAATTCCTTAAAAGAAACTGTTCACCAAGAGCCCTTGGGCAGGCTCAGGACAGGCATGTCGAAAGGGCCTATTCTGAGTGAAGAGAATACGTCTGCTAGGCTCCATCCGTATGTTGAGTTTTCAGAATGGCCTGAGGAATACAATTGAGCAGGTCTCGCGCAATAAGGCCCGCTTGTCCAATTTTCTGGGCGGCAATATCTCCTGCAAGGCCATGAAGAAACACTCCCGCTCTGGCTGCGTGCCAGGGTGACAAACCCTGGGCTAACAAGCCGGTGATCATACCCGTTAACACATCACCCATTCCTGCCGTGGCCATGCCAGGGTTTCCCGTAGGACAAATCGCCGCTTTTCCGTCTGGCCCGGCCACGATGGTTCGAGCACCCTTGAGCACGAGAACACAGGAGTGGGATTGGGCGAAGTCTCGCGCAATGGTCAAACGATCAGCATTGATATCCCGCGTACTCGTGTGCCCCATGAGGCGGGCCATTTCTCCAGGATGTGGGGTCAGCACAGGAGTCGAACGACAAGTGTTGAGAAGGTCGGCATCGCTAGCGAGGGCGTTGAGCGCGTCCGCGTCGAGGACGCAAGGACGGTCTATTGCAGCGATTAATGCCTGAATCAATTCAACCGTTTCCGGTTGAGTGGTCAAACCCGGCCCAATGCCAATCGCATCTCGTGTTTGGGAAAATTCGTGGAGTAAAGGTAAAGATTGCAACGATAAGGTGTGCTCGTGTGTTTCAGGCATTGGCGCTGTCATGGCTTCTAATGTCTTCGCTTCGAGACAGACATTGGCACTTTCGGGTGTGGCGACTGTTACCAGACCAGTACCAACGCGAAGCGCAGCGAGAGTCGCTAAGGCCGCGGCGCCGGTTTTTCCTGGTGAGCCGGCAATGATTCCGGCGTGGCCGAATGTCCCTTTGTGAGAAGAAGGCTTTCGGCAAGGCAGGACCTCTTGAATGGAAGGCTGAGTGATAAGAGTTATAGACACGTTCATGTCGTCGAGGTAATTCGTGGGGATGCCGATATCGACGTAGTGAATATCACCAACATGGTCAATCGCAGCTCCCAAGAACAAGCCGATTTTCGGATAACCGAATGTGGCAGTGAGGCGAGCCTGTACTGCTGTGCCCAAGATGGTTCCCGAGTCCGCGTGAATGCCGGAGGGGATATCCACCGCGATGGACGGAAGTGTGGAGTGGTTCATGGCCTCAATGGCTGTCCGATACTCGTTTTGAACGGGCGACGAAATGCCAGTGCCCAGTAACGCATCAACAACGAAATCGCTGCGGCTAAGCAATTGCTGAATTTTGGCTTCTGAAGGGTTCCCCCATACTTTTGATGTGCCGGCCAATTTGGTAAACCGTTGGTACATGGATTTGGCGTCGCCCTTAAGGTCTCGAGGGTTAGCCAAGAGGCAAATGTGGACCTTGCATTTTTTATGACGAAGTAGTCGGGCTACCACAAACCCATCTCCACCGTTATTTCCCTTTCCGCAAAAAATGGTCACCGTTTTTCCGCGAGGCGAGCCGAAGGTCTGCTCCAAAGCCGCAACTACACCAACTCCCGCACGCTCCATCAAGACTTTCCCGGGCACACCGGCTTCGCGGATTGTCCGTCGATCGAGTTCCTGCATTTGGCTGGCGGTCACGATGTTCATGGTTTCCTTAAATCCGAAATGCGAATCTCGAAATCCGAAACAAATCCGAAATTCCAAGTCCGAATGATCCAAAAGTTTCCCAGAACACCGTGGCCTGAATTCGAAACATGAAGGTGTGCTGACATTCTCTGAGCGTTTGGGTTATTTGTAATTTGGGCATTTATATTTGTTTCGGATTTCGATATTCGAGTTTCGGATTTATTCAACGGGTAGGTTGTGACTTGGTCGAGTCAAGTTGGAGAAAGCGACCCCGCCACTAATGCCTTCATTTCTCTGACGGCCCGTTCCAGACCTACCAGGATGGCTCGGGAAATGATGCTGTGGCCGATATTAAATTCAACGATTTCTCGGATCGCGGTGAGCGGCTGAATATTATGGTAGTTCAGTCCATGGCCGGCGTTCACTTCCAAACCGAGTCTATGCGCCAATTTCGTTCCTTCAAGGATGGCATCAAATTCTTTGTTGATTTCTTGGGGTTGCCGACTATTGGCATAACGCCCGGTATGCAATTCAATGGCATCAGCCCCAACTTTTCGGGCATCTCGTATTTGACGAGGATCAGGGTCAATAAACAGACTGACCGGAATTTGAGCATCATGAAAGGTGTAGATTAAGGCCTTGATACGCTCGCGGTGCTCGGTCACCGCTAGCCCGCCTTCCGTCGTGAGTTCTTGGCGTCGTTCAGGGACCAACGTGACTTTATCAGGCCGGACTTGAAGTGCGATCTTGGCCACGGATTCCTCCACAGCCATTTCCAAATTTAACGAGTTGGGCACGGTCTCTCGAAGAAGTTTGAGATCGCGATCCTGGATATGGCGGCGGTCTTCACGAAGATGGATCACAATGCCATCTGCCCCGCCAAGATCAGCCAAGACAGCCGCAGCAACGGGATCGGGTTCATGACCGCCCCGAGCCTGTCGCAGCGTAGCCACATGATCGACGTTGACGCCTAGCCTAACCATACCAATTCTCTCTCCAGGGCATACTCAATTATCCTTGTTTTAACAAGAGCGACATTATGGCAAATTGCTTAGGAGCCTGTCCAAGATTTGTGATCGTCACGAGGGGGTGCTGGTTTGAGTCAGAGGTTTCGATCGGTTGAGGCGAATAGTGGTGACTATTTAACGAAAATGGGGAAGGTTGAAAAAGACTGTCCAGCAAGCCCGAGAACGCAGCTGGCGGCCTTTTTCAACCTTCCCCGAAAAGGATCGGAA
>CAYMQW010000004.1:6436-17434 GCA_964392595.1 uncultured Nitrospiraceae bacterium | reverse complement strand
CTTGCCTGGATCGTTGACTCCAACGCCAGATACTGTTGCCATGCCTGTTGAATGTCTTGATTGACACGAAACGTCACCTCCTCAGTCACCGCCACGATCTCTTTTGGATCACGAAAATCAATATGTAATGGCCCGAGAAATCGTTCCGCAATTAGCCTGGCTACCGTCACCCCCAATCGAACCCGAGCTCGCGTCGTCGGCTCCCCTTCCAACAATCGAATGGCGGAAAGGCCAGAGAACATCGGCAATCCTGGGATGCCATCATCAGGTGCAATCGATAGAACCACGCCGTCCTGATCTACAAACAATTGACCACCCGCATGCTGAAATGCAGCAGCAGGTTCCCGTTCATGGATCACCACCGCTAAGGTATGAGGAAGCGCCCGGCCCACTGATACCGAGGCAATCCGTGGATGGACTTCCATGCGCTGTTGCAACGCGATCGGATCAATCGTCCACAGACTAGCCTCTGGAGGAAGGGCCAAGAAAGAAAGAACTTCTCCGCGCTTCATGAACTTCACACCGGAAATTGACACATGCTGAATCGTGGTCCATCCTGCCAAGGCTTGCGGCACCAGATGATAACTTGCAAGCCCCACCGACAGGATGACCCCGAACATGACCATGCGACGCCACCAAGCTTTTCGATCCACCGCAGCGCGGCTGGATTGATTATTCTTGATCGAGTTTCGTCGCCTCATCTCGACTTTCCTTTTGACTGGGACTTCTTGGCAATCTGCGTCCTCGTTGACTGTCGCTTGAGCGCGGATCGGAGAATTCGCTCGGTCAACGATTCATAATTGATCCCGGCCTGAGCCGCAGCCATGGGCAACAGGCTGCGTTCTGTCATACCGGGGATCGTATTGATTTCTAAAAAAAACGGCCGGCCTTTGGAATTGAGACGAAAATCCACACGGGCCGCGCCTTCACATCCCAAGACTTGGTAGGAACGTACGGCCAATTCCTTCACCTGATGATCCTGCGTTTTCGTCAATGGTGCGGGACACAGATAGCGTGTTTCCGATTTTTCATATTTCGCCGCGTAGTCATAAAACCCTCCTGGAGCCACAATCTCCACGCTAGGCAAGGCCTTCCCATCTAACACGGACACCGCGATTTCTCGCCCATCAATAAACGTTTCCACGACAATGGCCGATCCTTGTCGCCAGGCACGCCGAAGGGCACTCTTCCACTGTGCCGGCGTATGAACGATCGAAACCCCTACCGTTGATCCCTGATCAACAGGTTTCACCACCAAAGGCCATTTCAAATTTTTTGGTGGCATGGCACCTTGCCCTTTTTGAATGCACGTACCTGTGGCGACGGGCACACCTTCTCGTTCGACCAAAATTTTCGTCATCGACTTATCCATTCCAACAGCGCTGGCTCGAACACCAGATCCTGTGTAGGGAATTCCGAGTACGTCCAACAAGCCTTGAACCGTTCCATCCTCACCACCAGGACCATGCAGAGCGAGAAACGCCATATCGATCTTTTTTTTCCTCAGCACCCAGGGCAGGGACGCGTCAACATCAATCATTGTGGCTCGATACCCGCGTTGCACCAGCGCTGCATAAATGGCCTTGCCTGTTTTGAGGGAAATCTCCCGTTCAGCGGAAGCTCCACCCATGAGGACTCCAATGTGGGCGTTGGTTAATGGCATATCTTAATCCGTGATGCGTGATCCGTAATGCGTGATACGAAAAAAAAGACCTTTTCTTGTCCTACGCATGACGCATGACGCTTCACGTCTCACCCTTCCCCCACAATTTTCCACTCTACCTCAAGCATGATCCCGGTTCGATGGAACACATCCTGCTGAATCTTTTTAATGAGCAGAATGGCATCCGTGGCTCGGGCATTCCCGAGATTAATGATAAAATTTGCATGCTTGGGCGAGATTTGAGCATCCCCGATCCGTAATCTCTTCAATCCCGCTTCTTCAATGAGTTGGCCTGCAGAGGTCTTGGGAGGATTTTTAAACACCGACCCGGCATTTGGTTGCGATAAGGGTTGTGTCTTTTTGCGGTATTGCAGATACGATTTCGTCGTAGATTCAACCTTGGCTTTTGCTGAACGAGTGAGTTGCAACCACGCACCCACCACAATTCCTTCCGGCACCTTGGCGTGCCGATAAGAAAACGCCAATGCGGAGGCTGGATACACCACCACTCGACCTTCAGGATTCACGAGTTGAATCGCCTGTAGACAATCTTTCATTTCACCAAGGTGGGTTCCGGCATTCATGACTACTGCCCCGCCAACCGTTCCGGGAATTCCAGCCGCCCATTCCAATCCGGCTAGGGATTGACTCCCGGCATACCCAAGCAATGTCGGCATACGCACTCCCGCATCCGCGAGTACCACCGTGGCCTGGTCCCCTTCGACTTTCATGGTCGCAAGTTTGGACAAACTCACCACGATCCCGCGAATCCCCCCGTCTCGAATGAGCACATTCGTTCCGCCTAAGACACACAGCGGAACCTGGGCGGTATGGGCTTGCGACACAAGCCGAGAGACATCCTTGATATCCTCAGGCACAACCAGCGCATCCGCCGGCCCACCAATCCGAAGAGTCGTCAAGTCCCTGAGCGGAGCATCAAAGGTGACGGTCCCTCGAATTCCATCCACTGCCGTTATCAAATCTTGATGTTTGGTCATACTCGGCTTCGCCTGCTGGTTAATCATAATCGGCTTCGATGGAGACTCAGCATTCCTTATTGGATAGGTCGCAAGAATGTTCACAGGTACTCCAATATTTCACTGCCCACTTTCCAAATATCTCCAGCTCCCAGTGTCAACACCACATCTCCAGAACCAAGCGTGGGTGGCACCTGCTTCACTAACTCGCTTTTCTTCTCAATCCAGGTGACTGCTGGATGCCCGGTTGCCTGAATTCGCTGCGCCAACCAATCTCCTGAGACGCCAGGGATCGGGGTTTCACCGGCAGCGTAAATATCGGTAACATAGACGACATCGGCTTGTTCAAACGCCTCGGCAAACTCCTGGGCCAGGTCTTTGGTGCGAGAATACCGATGCGGTTGAAACAACACGATAAGGCGACCCGGCCACGCGGTTTTTGCCGCAGCGATGGTACAGCGAATTTCAGTGGGGTGATGCCCATAATCGTCGACCACCACAATGCCATTTTTTTCTCCTCGAATATGAAACCGTCGCTCCACCCCGGAAAACGAAGCCAACCCCTTGCGAATCAGATCAACCGGCACATCCAATTCCAACGCAACCGCCACTGCCGCCAGCGCATTCGAGACGTTGTGCAGACCAGGAAGATTCAACCGAAACGGTCCCAATTTTTTCCCACGGAAATGCGCTCGAAAATTGCTCACTCGCCCAGTAATCAACACCTCCGTGGCCATGACATCCGGTTGGGTCCCATCGGCCAATTCATTCAGCCCATAAGTAAGATAGCGCTTGACCATTTTGGGGAAAAACGTGCGCAAGCAGGGATCGTCACTGCACAGAATGGCGACACCATAGAAAGGCACCTTATTGGCAAATTCCAAAAATGCTGCCTCCAACTGTTCCATGGTGCCATAGTGATCCAGATGCTCCCGATCAATATTGGTCACGACCGCAATGGACGGCGACAGCCGAAGAAAGGACCCATCGCTTTCGTCGGCTTCGGCGATCAACAAATCACCTCGCCCCAATCGAGCATGCGTGCCCAGGGCATTGACTTTTCCTCCCACCACAAACGTGGGGTCAAGACCGGCGTATGCCAATATCGAAGCCACCATTGAGGTCGTCGTAGTCTTCCCATGAGCCCCCGCGATTGCCACTCCAAATTTCAATCGCATCAACTCGGCCAACATTTCTGCCCGAGGGATGACCGTGATGACGCGGGCCCGAGCTGCCACGACTTCAGGATTCGTGGATTGGACCGCAGAAGAGATGACCACCACCTGGGCCCCTTCGATATGAGACGCATCATGGCCAATAAAGATTCGCCCGCCTAGGGTCTCTAAGCGACGTGTGTTGTCCGAATGAGCAAGGTCCGATCCGGTCACTTTATAGCCCAGCGTCAACAAGACTTCGGCAATCCCACTCATGCCGCTGCCACCAATGCCGACCAGATGAATGTGTTGAATTTTTCTAAACATTGTCTCCAGTTGCTAGTTGCTCGTCGCTGGTATCAGACGCATTAACATCCTCTTGTTTTCTAGCGACCAGCGACGAGCAACTAGCGACCTTTCTTGTTCGAGCAACCAGCGAGCAATTCCTCACATTCCCGAACCATGACCTCTGCCGCATCGGTCTTTCTTAGCCCCAAACTTCTCTCAGCCATGGAACGAACTTGCTCCTGATTATTGACTAATGACTCAATGACCTGCGCTAATCGCGAGCCAGATAAATCCGATTGCTTCAGCATTACACCGGCTCCGGCTTGTTCAATGACCCGTGCGTTGTGTTCTTGATGTTGATGCGTTGCTGACGGCAGTGGGATCAACACAGTCGGTTTCCCACAAGCTGCGATTTCGGCCAAGATCAAGGCTCCACATCGAGAAATCACCAGGTCGGTCGCGCGCAATACGTTAGCCATATCCTTCACAAACGGAACGACTTCAACCCGAACATCCATTTCGACATAGGCGTGCTGCACTCGCTCAAAATCAGCCAGGCCGGTTTGATGAATCAGTTTCAATTTCGTGCGAAGACGATCGGATTCCTTTACTGCTTCAATCACCGCCGTATTAATGGCCGCGGCGCCTTGACTTCCGCCGCAGACTAAAATCGTCTTCACTTCACCCGAATGAACGACTTGCGGTGGATCGACAAACACCTTTCGAATCGGAGCACCTACAACCTTGACTTTTGCCGGGTGAAAATAGGACCTGGCATGTTCAAATGAGACAAACACTCGATGCGCCAGAGGACCCAATACACGATTCGCCAAACCGGGTATCGCATTAGGCTCCAACAGCACGCGCTTGATACCCAACAACCACGCAGCAATAACCACGGGTGGGCTGGTATAGCCGCCAGTGCCAATAACCAGATCTGCCCGAGTCGAGCGCAAGAGTTGCATGGCTTTCCACATGGCCCCTGGAACCAGCAACAGCGCTCCTAATGACGCCAATAGCCCTCGCCCAACCACGCCACGAACCTGAAGCGGCTCAATCTTGATGTCTGTGTCAGCAACCATCATGTGCTCCAAGGATCGCCCCGATCCAATCACTGTCACCGACGTGTGGGCATCTCGTCGGCGAAACTCTTCCGCCAACGCCATCGTCTGATAAAAATGTCCACCCGTCCCACCTGCTGCAATGACCACGTTCATTCCACCCGTGTCACTACTCAGGTCACTCCCCTTTTGCCCCATGGCGGCGTTGCTGCGGTGCTCGAATCCTCACGTATGTCCATACGCTCCGGTTCTGCGCTCCTCGCGCCTTGCCCTGGGTCAAAATTGAAGCAACCTGAGTAGTGACCCACCTGTTATCGCGAGACAACCCGACTGGCTGAATCCTCGCGTGAAATACTCAACAACATCCCAATGGCAATAAGGCTTACGATCAATGACGATCCTCCGTAGCTGACCAATGGCAAGGTCAGGCCTTTGGTAGGAAGCAAACCCGAGACTACCCCAGCATTAATGAGCACCTGAATCCCAAGTAAGAGCGTCACCCCACTCGCTAAATTTCGGCCAAACGCATCAGGTGCTCGGCCCGCAATCTGAAATCCTTTGACGAGCAGAATCGCAAACAAGACCATCAATAGTCCCGTTCCGAGAAATCCAAGTTCTTCCCCCACCAAGGCCAAAACAAAATCCGCATGGGCCTCCGGCAGGAAGAAAAGTTTCTGCCGACCTTCGCCGAGGCCCACTCCTGCAAAACCGCCATGGCCCAACGCTACAAAAGATTGCGTGAGCTGAAATCCTGCATCATGGGGGTCTTGCCAGGGATCCAGAAAACTCATGAGCCGCCGCCGCCGATAATCCGATTCCATGATCAACATGTATGCCAAAGGCAACATACTCAACACGAGACCAGCCAAATGCATGAGGCGAGCTCCGCCAAGAAACAGTAGGCCCAACAACACTGAAACCAATACCACGGCGGTCCCCATATCAGGTTCGAGGAGTGCAAGTCCCGCCAGTGCCCCAACAACAATCACTGGAGCCAACACGCCTTTCTTAAAACTCGTGATATCTTCCTCTCTTCGCACAAGAAACGAGGCGAGGTACAAGACCGTAGTCAACTTGGCCAACTCACCAGGCTGAAAGGACAACCCCGCAACTCGAAACCACCGCCGGGCTCCATTCACCTGGGAGCCCACCATGGGAATAAGCACCAGCACGAGACACCCAATGGTCAGACACAACACAATCGGCATCATCGTTTTCCAAATATCGTAGTTTTGTCGTGACACCCAATGCAGCGCCAAGAGACCAAGCACGATCCAGACAGCCTGACGTTTCAAAAAAAACATGGAATCGCCATACCGCGTCTCCGCCATCACCCCACTCGCGCTAAATACCATAATGAGTCCAATCAGCAACAACAGATACGTGATCATCAGCACCGTACGATCGACAGGAGCCAGTAACTCTCTTCCAGCCGAGCTCGACTTCCACCCCAACGACAATTGCAATGCATCTTCCCGGCCACGTCTCCGTCTCATGAGTTGCTTGTCGCTAGTTGCTCGTACGTGAAAACCTTTAACGCTTTTTTTCAAGCAACAAGCGACCATTCCCTCCTATCATTCTGGCAAGGCATTCACGAGATCTCGAAACTGTTGCCCCCGGTCAAGGTAATCCAGAAACATGTCGAAACTCGCACAAGCTGGCGAAAGCAGCACGACATCACCGGAAACCGCCAGGCGCTCAGCCAATTCAACAGCTTGCGCTAGCGATTCGGCTCGATGAATATCTCCCGATCCAACAATTGCCTGTGCAATAGATTCGGTGGTTTCCCCAATAAGGACGATAGACTTGGCGTGTTGCTTCAATGCTTCCCCAAGTCGAGAGAAGTCACTGCCCTTATCTTTCCCGCCGAGAATGAGCACCACCGGTTGAGAAAAGCTTTCCAGAGCTTTGTTCGTGGCATCTACATTGGTTCCTTTAGAATCATTCACGAACACCACACCCTGCCGATGTCGCACGACTTCAAGCGCATGTTCCCGACCTTGATACGACTCGACCGCATGACGAATAGCGGCAATCGGACACTCACACAACACACCCACAGCGACGGCTGCCAACACATTGGCCACATTGTGCGCCCCAAGCAATTGGATTTCTTCGATAGGCATGACCTCATAGGTTTGCCCGCTGGTTGAAGCCATGATCATCGGACCGTCAAGAAACACTCCGTTATGCAGCCGTTCTTTCATACTGAATCCAACGAGGAGACCACGGATCGAGTCATGAAACGGAATGAGTTGACTGTCATCCACATTCAAGACCGCAAAGTCATCAGGGATTTGATTCTCAAAGATTCGACCTTTAGCCGCGACATAGTCGGCAAAGGTCGCGTGACGATCCAAATGATCCGCCGTGATGTTCAGGGTCACCGCGATAAACGGATGGAACCGATCAATCGTTTCTAATTGAAAACTGGACACTTCGACCACCACGATTTCATAAGGAGGATTTCCCTCGGGATCGTGCTGCGCACTGTTATACACGGCTAAGGCCGCCTCGCTCAGCGGTGTACCCAAGTTTCCTCCGACAAACACTGATCGGCCACTCTGCTCAAAGATTCGCCCCATCAGCGAGACGGCCGTACTTTTCCCATTTGTTCCGGTGACGGCAACAATTGGCATCGGTAAAAACCACGATGCCAATTCCACTTCACCGATTACCGGCACTCCTTTTTTCCTGACTTCGTCGATCGCGTCGAGGGAAGGAGGAACACCAGGACTCAGAACCACCAACTCCGAGGTCCTGACACCTTCTGCAAAACGGTCTCCTCCAAACATCTCCACATCCGCGTGTGGAAAATGGTCTGCAAGGCTCGCAAGCTCCGATTCGGACTTCTGATCCACTAACCGCACGCATGCGCCAACCGCTTCAAGGAGATGTGCTGCGGCGAGACCACTCTTGCCAAGGCCAACAACTGCGACCACTTTCCCGCGTAGCCCATCAATCAATGTTTGAAAGGAATCAGGTTCTGCAACCATCGTAAAAGAATCCTTCTGTGTTGGGTCGAACCGAATCGATGACAATGTCATGTAATCAACGAAGCTTTAATGTGCTAAGACTCAACAGGGTCAAAATAATTGCGACAATCCATAGACGCACCACGATCTTTGGCTCCTCCCACCCCTTTAATTCAAAATGGTGGTGCAACGGAGCCATGAGAAAAATCCGCTTCCCCCGTGACTTAAAAGACGCGACTTGAAAAATAACGGACACGGCTTCCATGACGAACACGCCGCCCACAAAAATTAACAAGAGCTCATGTTTGCTCACGACGGCCACCGTGCCGAGTGCTGCCCCCAATGGAAGCGATCCAACATCCCCCATAAAGACAGATGCCGGATACGAATTGAACCAAAGAAACCCCAAACTGGAGCCAAAGATCGCAGCCATAAGAACAGACAATTCCCCAGCCCCTTCAATGTAGGGAATCAAAAGATAATCGGAGACCACTCGATTTCCCGCGGCATACGCCACAACCAAGTACGCAACCGACGCCACAATCACCGGTCCCACCGCGAGCCCATCCAGCCCATCGGTTAAATTCACGGCATTGGAACATCCTACGATGACCAAAATGGCAAACGGAATATACAGCGGGCCTAAATCCGGCGTAAACGATTTGAAAAAGGGCACGCTTAATTCCGTGGAATACCCGGGGGAAGAATAAAAGAACAGGCCAATCCCCAGTGCCACGCCAACTTGCGCAAGAAGTTTTTGCCAGGCTTTCAGGCCCATGGATCGGCCCTGAAGAATCTTGATGTAATCATCCACGAAACCCACCAAGCCAAACCCCACAATGGAGAGCATCACAAGCCAGACGTACAAATTCGTCACATCCGCCCACAATAACGTTGAGAGGAGCACTGCAAATATAATAAGAATGCCTCCCATCGTCGGCGTACCGGTCTTGGTCAGATGACTACTCGGCCCTTCTTCTCGGATTTTCTGCCCCAATCCTAGCTCTTGCAGTTTTCGAATCATGGGTGGCGCCAGCACAAACGCGATAATGAACGCCGTCACCGCCGCATAAATAATGCGAAAGCTGAGGTACCGAAAGACATTAAAAATTGCGAACTCAGTGTGAAGCGGATATAGCCAAAGATAGAGCATGCGTGCTAGTCGTTTCCTTTGTGATGCAATTCGTAACGATCGTTTGTCAATAGTACGAATGAACTTCTCGTGTTAAGATTGCGGCTGTGAAATCAGGGCACGTCATGATGCCCTCAACCGTTTACTCTTTTTCATGGAAAACCCATCAAGAACCGTTTCCAGCTGCATGCCTCTGGAGGCTTTGAGCAAAACTACATCGCCTGGTTTAGCAACAGTCTGCAATAAACCCGTTGCCTCTTTTGGCGTGGCTGCTTGAAAAATAGATGAGGCAGCCATCCCCCGACCCTTGGCACCCCGGGCGATTTCTTTTCCAAGATTTCCACAGACAATCAGGGACGAAACCGTATGGTCGGAAATATAGGCCCCCACATCCCGATGCATCACCCGCGTGTTCTTTCCTAATTCTAACATGTCACCCACCACGGCGATTGTCTGCTTGCCTTGGCCTAACTCTTTGAGCAAGGTGACCGCCGCTTTCATGGAAGCAGGATTGGCGTTGTAGCAATCTTCAATGATCGTCAGGCCTTCAATCGATTGAATCTGAGAACGCATCGCGGCCGGACGAAACTTCGCCAGCCCTGTGGTAATTTTCTGCATCGACATCCCAAGCACCTGCCCAACGGCAACCGCCGCCAAGGCATTCGACACATTGTGATGACCATGCACATTCACCGCCACACGGTGAGTCCGCTTCCGGCCACGAAAGTGAGTACGAAAAACCGTACGCGCTCCTTGACGTTGTATGTCACTGGCTCGGACATCAGATCGCGAATTCATCCCAAACGTCATTTCCCGACAACGAGTCTGGCGTTTCAAAAATCCATAAAAGTGGTCATCGGCATTTAAGATAATGGTGCCATCGTTGGGCAGACCAGCAAAGAGTTCGGCCTTGGCTCGCGCTGAGCCTTCCAGGCTGCCAAAGAATTCCAGGTGATCGGGGCCGATGTTGGTGATCACGCCAAGTGTGGGCGTGGCAATCTCGCACAGCCTCCTCGTTTGGCCTTCCGCATCCACCCCCATTTCCACAACCGCCACCTGATGCCGTTTCGTGAGACGAAGCAAGGTGCGGGGGACTCCCAATCGATTATTGAAATTTCCTTCAGTCTTCAACACTACCCACCGCTCTCGAAGAGTACTGGCGACCATTTCTTTCGTCGTGGTTTTTCCGTTACTGCCTGTGATGGCGACAACGGGGATTTGAAATCGTTGCCTATGGAATGCCGCAATGTCTTGATAGGCCCGAGTGGTATCGTCCACGCCGATAACACATGGCCCGGCTCCTGATCGAGGTTGTGGCATTTTTTTTATTGCCGACAGCGCCTTCTTACTCATGGATTCTGCCACCACCACGCCGTTTACTCCCAAGCCCAACACATTCTTAATAAATCGGTGACCATCGAAGGTTTCACCCTGTAAGGCGACGAACAGATCGCCCGGACGTGCCACCCGGGAATCCGTACAGATTCGGCGCACTCGAGTTCGTAACGATCCGGCAAACAACGTTCCACCCGTGGCCGCGATAATTTCTTCTCCGGAAAAAGAAGCCACGACTATTCGGCTGGCCTCTCTTCAGCCTTCCATGGGGCTGTTGAAAAAGGCCGCCAGCGGCGTTCTCGGCCCGTTGTCGTGCTCACGTACTTCATGTACGCTCCGCGCGCCAACGGGCCTGCGGCCTTTCCTTTGACATGCTCAGGACAGGACTGGACGGACTTTTTTGAACATCCCCT
>CAYMQW010000004.1:0-6426 GCA_964392595.1 uncultured Nitrospiraceae bacterium | reverse complement strand
TCCATGGAATAAGTCAGGTGGTTTTAGCCCTTGAAAATTTAGAATTATTCAACCGTCTCTCAATCGAACGACTAATGCGTCCCGGGCCACCTCACGATCATCAAAGTGAAGTCGTTCGGTCCCAATGATTTGATAGTCCTCATGTCCCTTGCCAGCGATGAGCACCATGTCCTGCGAATTCGCCTCTTGAATCGCCGCATGAATAGCCTCTCGCCGGTCAGGAATCAGCCGGTATGATGTTCGCTCAGACTCCGAAAGAGCCAGAATGCCCTGCTCAATATCATCTATGATTGCCGACGGGTCTTCGGTTCGTGGATTGTCGGACGTCACAAAAACGAGGTCGCTGTTTTGTGCTGCGACTTGCCCCATCTTGGGACGCTTGCCTCGGTCACGATCCCCGCCGCAGCCAACCACGGTGATAATCCGTCCTTTCTTGAGGATATGCGCGGCAGCCAATAAGCGGGCCAAGGCATCCTCCGTGTGGGCATAGTCCACGACCACCGCAAAGTCTTGCCCTTCACTAATGAGTTCAAACCGACCAGGCACAGCCCGAAAGGCACTGATGCCTTGTTGAATAATTTCCAGGGACAGCCCGCACTCCACACCAATACCAATTGCCGCTAACAGATTGGCCACATTATGTTCACCCACCAATGGACTGTGGATGGTCATCGGCCCGATTGGTGTCACTGCCATAAAGGCCGTCCCATCGAGTGATAAGGAAAGATCTGTCGCACAAAAATCGGCTGAACCACGGGTCGAATAGCTCCACGCCGGAACTTCACATTGCTGGAGGATCCGCTTGCCCCACTCATCATCGATATTCACGATGGCCCGCTTCGGGGATGACTTGCTTTTCAGTGCCACGTATTCTCGAAAGAGTCGCACTTTCGCATGGAAGTAATCTTCCATGTCCTGGTGGAAATCCAAATGGTCTTGCGTCAAATTGGTAAACACCACGATGTCGAATTCACACCCCGCAACGCGTTCCAGGGCTAAGGCATGTGATGACACTTCGAGAATGGCGGAATCCGCGCCGGCGTTGACCATCTTGCTCAAGAGCGATTGAAGAGCCACGGAGCCCGGCGTGGTATGGCTGGCGGCAAAGTGTTCGGATCCAACGAAATAGCCAATGGTGCCCAACAGACCAACTGTTCGCGACGACGCTTCCAGCAACCTCTTAGCAAGATGGGTGACCGTGGTTTTTCCATTCGTCCCGGTGACGCCAATCATGGTAAGTGAGCGGGACGGCTCATTCCAAAAATGCGAGGCGACCTGCCCCAATGCCGTTCGCGTATTTTCCACCTCGACTATGGCCGGGACCAACGCCTTGAAAGAAGAAAGCGATGTTCGTCGAAACGGCGCCTCTACCATTATACCAGTCGCTCCCTGTTCACAGGCTTGACCGATGAAATCATGGCCATCAACCTGGGTTCCTTTGACGGCTACGAAAAATGTCCCGGATGTCACTTGATGGGACTCATCCGTAATATCACCCACCTCTACATTTAGATCGCCCGTGTGGCTGACAACGTCGAGTGCCATAATCAATTCAGCGATGGTCATTCCGGAATTTCAGCCGCTTGGGCCAGTAGACGTCCCATATTTCCAACCGCAGCCACTTGCACATTCCTCCTGCCACTTTGGGGGGGGATTTTTAAATAACGAAGTACTTGTTCTCCAACTTCACGGAACACCGGAGCAGCAATCGCCCCACCCCATGCCAGCCCTTTTGGCTCGTCAATCACCACCAACATCACGAAGCGAGGATCTTCGACTGGAGCAAACCCAACAAATGACCCAATAAATTTAGTTGATGAATAGGTTCCTGTGTTGGGATCGAACTTCTGCGCGGTTCCGGTTTTTCCGGCGACACGATATCCACGAATCGCCGCCTGCCTTCCTGTCCCGCGCTCCACTACGTTCTCTAACAGAGCGGTCAGCGTTTGGGCTGTTCGATGACGAATGGGGTGACGACGAATCTCCGGTTCCCGACTCCACACCTGATCTCCTTGCGTGGTATGAATCTGCTCAACGATAAAGGGCCTCATCAGCGACCCGCCATTTGCAATCGCGGAAGCAGCCGTCACCAATTGGAGCGGCGTCACGGCAATTTCTTGCCCCATCGCGACTGACGGCAATGTCCGCGTACCCCATTTCGAAGGTTTCTTTAAAATGCCGACCGATTCACCAGGCAGATCGATTCCCGTCTTTTCTCCAAATCCAAACTTACGCAAATACTGGTACATGCGATCCTTCCCCAATCCTATGGCAGTCTTGGCTGCAGCCACATTACTCGACTGCTGAATGGCTTCTCGAAACGTGAGCCAGCCAGCTTTTTCATGATCGTGAATCACCGTCCCACCGATCGGCACTTGGCCATCACCGGCATAAATAAGTGTGTCTGGGCCAACAAGACCTTCTTCCAACGCTGCGGCAGCCAGGATAATCTTCATGGTGGATCCAGGTTCATAAGGATCGGTCACGGCTCGATTCCGCCACCGTTCAGGAGCAAACCCCATGGCATGATTCGGATCAAAGGTGGGACGGAGCGTCCAGGCTAATATCCCTCCTGTCTGAGGATCCATGATGATGATCGAACCCCCTTTCGCATGGGTTCGCTCTACAACTGACTCCAGCGCATGCTCAGCCATATATTGAATCACTTCGTCAATCGTGAGACGAATGGTGTGCCCTGATAGGGTGTCTGCCTCCTGCTGGTTTTCGGAAAAAATCACGCGGCCCAGGGCATCTCGATACAACATCACCTTTCGTGCGTGACCTTGAAGATACCGTTCATATCCGACTTCCAGGCCTTCAAGCCCCTGGCTATCGATTCCCGCAAAACCCAACACATGTGCTAAAAGCGTGCCCTTGGGATAGAACCGTCGCTGTTCCTGCAGCAGAGCAATGCCCGGAAGGGACAATGCTTCCACTTGCGTGGCATATTCAGCATTAATCTTTCGTTTGATCCACACGAACTCACGCCTACCCCGAAGGCGTTGCTCCAATATGGGGCGTGACATCTCCAAGACTTTAGACAAACGCTTCGCGACCAACCGCGAGTCTTTCACTGACACGGGGGAGGCATACACCGAAGGCACATCCACATTGAGTGCCAAGGCTCGACCATGACGATCGACAATCACCCCACGGTTCGAATCGAGAGTAATCAATTTATGATGTTGGCGCTGAGCCTTCTTGGTCATCGTCTCCGCTTGAAGAATGTGCAGGTCAAAGAGCCGGAGCAAAACCACCAAAAATCCCACGAGGAAGATCACGCATATCACAGCGCGTCTCCCGGAATGGGCCTGTTCATCCTGTTCCCGATGATCAAACATCATCAACGTGTCCTCATCGAAACATTTCGTTGTGCCACACGAAGCGACTCAATATTGTTATGTTGTTTTTCTTTTTGTTGACCATTATTAGATACGAGAATCACCTGGCCAGGGTCCGGAGGTCTCATGTTCAACTTTCTCGAAGCCTCGCGAGCAATTCTGTCCGGAGCCGTCAATTGTGAATAGGTCAGTCGGAGCCGGTCATGCTCCTGCTCTAACGCAATTTTTCGCGAAGATAAGAGGTCAAGCTCATACCCCACTCGCACGACATCCATTTTTTCCCACACGTAAAAAATGAATGTCGAACTTAATCCCACAATCAAAAGAACAGAGAGTACGAGCTTCATCACGGCTAGCCTTTTTCCTGTATGTCAGGAATGTCTTGATTTTTTTCTAAGACTCGTAATTTTGCGCTCCGGGCACGGGGGTTCTGTTTCCGTTCTTCTACCGACGCCACACAGGGTTTTTTCGTGAGAACTGCCACGGGTTGGTCAGACTGCTGTGAAAGATCTCGAAACGTGTACTTCACAAGACGATCTTCCAATGAATGGAAAGAAATCACACACATTCGGCCTCCTGGAACCAATCGATCTGCCGCATCGTGCAACGCTGGAGTGATCACCGCTAATTCGTTGTTCACCGCAATGCGTAGCGCTTGAAACGTTCGCGTGGCCGGATGCAGCCGCCCGTACCGATAGGCGGGTGGAACCGATTGCTGAATGACCGATGCCAATTCGGAGGTGGTACGAAGTGGGGATGATGTTCGCTGCCTGACAATTCCTCTGGCAATTCGCCGAGACAGTCGCTCTTCACCGAATTCGAAAATGACATTGGCCAATTCAGTTTCGGGCAAGGTATTCACGAGTTCTCCGGCTGTCATAGAAAGAGAGGGATTCATCCGCATATCTAAAGGCCCATCCTGCTGAAAACTAAACCCCCGATCCGCATCGGCTAATTGCACGGACGAAATACCCAGATCAAAAAGAATGCCATCGACCTGGCCAACCCCTGCCGAATCCAGGATCGACCGAAGGTCACGAAAGTTTCCACAATGCAACAACACGTTCTGGATATATGGCTTGAGCGTTTCACGGGCTAATTCAAGCGCATCAGGATCTTGGTCAATGGCGATGAGTCGCCCGTCTGGGCCACAAGCCTGGAGAATTCTCGCTGAAGTCCCCCCTGGACCAATGGTGCAATCCACATAACAACCATGAGTCGTTGGCCGTAACCAGGAGACAATTTCATCGACCAAAACCGGTACATGGCCCTTGTTTTCCTTATCATTCCCACCGTTCATCCATTCCTTCCCACTTCTACCCACATAATGGGCAGTATAGCGCTATTCCGTTTCTTGTCAAGGACAATCAATGACTTATGGACTTGGAAAATATGGATGGATAGACGCCAAAAGCTACAACATGTGGTGGTTAACCGAAAGCAGGGAAAAAGGAATGAGAAAATGCTCAGAGGAAAGGTGAAACTTTGGAGAGGAAAAACGAATCAGGGGTAAAGACGGTTCAGCATTCTAGGGAACGGAATGGTCTCTCGTACGTGATCGAGTCCACAAATCCACGCGACAGCTCGCTCGATGCCCATGCCAAACCCGGCATGTGGAACAGACCCATAACGCCGTAGGTCAAGGTACCACCGGAAGGTATCTTCGGAGAGATCGTGAGCTTTCAAACGAGATACGAGAGTTTGATAGTCATGAATCCGCTGCCCGCCGCCAATGATTTCACCGTACCCCTCAGGAGCCAACACATCCATGCACATCGCCAGATCAGGCTGTTGTGGATCTGACTGCATGTAAAACGCTTTGATCGCCGCAGGATATCGATGCACGATCAGGGGTTTGTGATATTCGTTGGACAACAGGGTCTCGTCTTCGGCCCCAAAGTCATCACCAGATTGAATAACGGATCCGCCTTTTTGTAGACGGTCAAGAGCCTCTCGGTATGTAATCCGTGGAAACGGCGGGGTGATCATTTCCAGCTTTGACACGTCGCGCCCTAACACTTTTAATTCTTCTTGCCGTTTCTCCAACACACGCTGGACGATCATTACCAAAAAAGCCTCGGCCAATTCCATGACATCGGCTAATTCCGCAAAAGCGACTTCGGGTTCGACCATCCAAAATTCCATCAGATGACGACGCGTTTTTGATTTTTCAGCTCGAAAAGTGGGACCGAAGCAATACACCTTGCCAAACGCCGCTGCAGCAGCTTCTCCATACAACTGTCCACTTTGTGCTAGGTAGGCCGTCTCTTCAAAATACTGCGTCTGAAACAGGGTCGTCGTTCCTTCACAGGCATTGGGCGTGAATATGGGAGTATCCACCAACACAAAATCACGATCATCAAAAAAGTCTCGGCAGGCCTTGACGATTTCATGACGAATCTTGAGGATGGCATGCTGCCGACTAGACCGTAGCCACAAATGGCGATGATCCATCAAAAACCCGACACTATGCTCTTTGGGTTGGATAGGAAAAGCCTCAGCGAGATGAAGGATGTGAATATGCAAGACATCCAATTCATACCCGCCAGGGGCACGGTCATCGGCTCGGATTCGCCCTGTCACTTCAATGGAAGTTTCCTGAGTAAGATGAGAGGCAGCCTTAAACTGTTCCTCATCCATTGTTGCCTTACTCAAAATGGCTTGTAATTCTCCCGTGCCATCACGAATGGTAAGAAATTGGACTTTGCCCTTTGAACGGTGACGTCGCACCCAACCGCGAATTTGAACTTCCTTCTCGTTAAACTGTTCAATCTGTGATAGAGAAATTGGTGATGGCATGATTACAAATGAAATGAACGAATGAAAAAAACTCGGTCCTTTTACCTGGGAAACCTACGCTACGAAACCGTTCACCATAATGCAAGGGGACATGAATATTTTACTCGTGCTCATTGAGGGAACAGTCCAAAACTGCTTTCCTTGCCATTCAACCCAAAGGACCATTGAATAATTGAAAATTTTCACAATGCCGCTCACATGTGACTCATCTTATGAAACGCCAAGAGCAGCAGGGGCTGTTCAAAAAGGCCCGTCCAGTCTCCTGTCCTGAAATTCTATGGTTCAT
>CAYMQW010000003.1:0-17833 GCA_964392595.1 uncultured Nitrospiraceae bacterium | reverse complement strand
GGTGAGCCCAAACCCTCAATTTCGGTGGTGGAGTCTGTTTCCCAGTGCGGAGTCATTAACAATGGCTCAGCGTGCGTTTTACGAATATTTGGGATTGGCCTGGGCCGGGTTGCGGGGACAAATATAGGGGCCGAAGGGGGGATTCGATTTTGATGTCTTCAGTTGCGCGGTCGTGTTTGAGTTGCCGAAGTGATCTCTCAATGCGCATTTTTGATGGGGGCAATGGTGGTAGACGCCAATCTTTTGATTGAGAACGTTCAGAAGCCGTTCTCAAACATCAATTCAAGCGTGAAGCGTGGCAGGTTGAATATTCCTGACGATTTGAGGTCGGGGTGGGGTGGCAAAGGTCGCGTCGCGAAATTGCAGGAGCCTTAACGGCGGGTTAAGTGTGTCGTGTCCCAATCCTTTTCCTCCTGGTGCTTGGCGTTCTTCTCAAACTTTTTGGATTCGGTTCCAATGGGAGCGATTCCAGTGGAAACGATGTCGGTCTCTTGCCGTGTGAGGTCGAACTGGTCAAGGTTGGTTAATCCCATATCACACAAACCTTGAAAGCAGACACCCTCTTCCATCGAGAAATTTGGGGTGCGAATATCGCCAATCACCACGGCAGGGTTGAAAAGTTGGACTCGGTGGTGCGCGGTGATATTGCCCTGAACTTTTCCGCCACTGACCACGACATTCCCAGAAATGTTGCCTTTGATGATGGCATGTTCCCCAATGATGATGGTGTCATCGGTGTGCATTTCCCCTTCGAATCGTCCATCAATTCGAACAGTTCCCTCAAATTGGGCGGTCCCTTTAAAGTCAACGCCTTTCCCGAGAAAGGTGTAGTGTTGCTCGTCAAAAATCGTTTCGCGTTTTTTAGGTTTTTCACCCCACATGAAGTACTCCTTCTTCTCGTGTTGTGAAGTCCATTACTGATTAACAATGGGCTTCCGTGTCTTGTGGGTCAGGCTGCCGCCATGGTTATGCACGGAGGTTCGCTTTTTCGATCGGACTACATTATGCCGGTGTCAGAGCCTCACTGATTGTCAGAGAGTCCAATGAATCTTCCAATTCAGCGGTCGGGGCTGGTAATGTAGGCATTTCAATGGTTCCGTTAAACGTGACCCCTTCTTCCATGAAAAGGGACGGTGTCACGATTGAGCCGTCGAGGACGGCTGGTGCAAGTAATTGGACATTGTCATGAGTGGTAATGTCACCTGTAATGTGTCCTTTGCTAATCACGGCTTGCGCGACAATCTTGCCCGTGAAGATTGCTTGTTCTCCCAAATAGAGTGTCCCATTGGCATGAACTTCTCCATCCAGTTGTCCATCAATGCGAACATTGCCCTGGTACTTGATGACTCCTTTAAACTCGACCCCGTGTCCTATAAATGCTGCAACTTGAGTTTGGTCCATGCCTGTTCCTCCATAGTGACTGTGGTGGGAAGAATGCTCTGTGTTCATTGATGGTTTAGCTGTTGTGGTTGTTTCTCCGCATTCAATGGCGGTATTCATTTCAGGGGCCCTCCTTCACGTCTCAGGCACGAGTGCTATTTTCCTGTTCCACCAATCCTGACACCGGTCTGGTGTTGTTCTCTCCTGTCCCTAGCGTTTTTCGGTTGTTGCTGGAGATAACTTAATCATTTTTCGACTTGCACGGTTTTTTTGCCCAGAATTGCGATGTTTCTCGAACAAGATTTTCGTTGGGAAAAGGGTCATTTCTACAGGAAGGCCCGCATTTAAACAATGAGTCATAAAATACGTGATCGGACATTGAAAGTGTCAGGAATTTTTCTGTTTTGGGATGGGTGAATATTCTGCATTTTAGTGTGAATTCCAATTCATTTTTTCTGACTTCTGCATAATTCTATCAATGGGGTGTCGGAAAATTTTCCATCTACGTGCGAGGGGATCCAGGTTCCCCTGAGACAGAAGTTTGTGGGTAGATGGAAATTATTGTGAATTTTCAGATGGTTAGAAAAGGGGAAGGCCATATGACGAATTCGAAACCGACGTGGCATAGAATTTGTAAGTGTGAGGATAGGATTGAAGTGCTTTCGAATTGAGGCCGTGTGGTGGATGTAAGGGATGAAGCGGCCCGATTAACCTAAAGGAGGTGCCCCATGAAATCTTTTCATCGAATACTTATTCATTGCACCATAGGAATCATGGTGTTTGGAATGGTTGGTGTTGCCATTGCCGCTCCTATCCCCAAGGGAAATTCCCTCATGAATTCATATGGGAAGGGATTTGATACCATCAAGCAGGGTCGAAAGAATCGTTCAAATGATTCTTCGGGTGAAGGATGTTGGAATCGTCCATCTCAAGCTACTGATGGCTATGCAATTGCTCTCAATGAGGCCTATGAGTCTGATTGTTCCTCAATGATCAGTGTTGAAACGACGTTGATGTATGCGCCAGGGTGCACAGACTTGGGGTTTTCGAGGAATCGAATGCCGAGCGGTCATTGTTCTGTTGATGATCAGTTGGCGACAAATTTTGGACACCTGGTTGTTCGTTCTTCTGACCAGATTCTCGGACGGGTTGATGTGCTGGGTCAGATTTCCGAAACCCAGAAGCTCCTTCCCACCACCGTTTCGTTCAACACACAGCAGGCCAATTCTTGGAATACCGTAAGCTCGTCAATTCTGATGAATCGCGCTCACCTGGGCCAAACTTTTCGATTTGATCGAATGGGTAATGGGTTGTTTGATTGGGCTGAGTTCGAGGAAGCCAGTCTGGCTCTGGACTTTGATCATCAGTTGGTGATGTCGGGAAAATTGGCCCATCTGGTTTCAAAGGCGGAAAGAGGCCCAAGGGGCATGGAGTGGGGAGATTTAGTTTTTCTTTTTCTCTTTGCGCTTATGCCTAAGAAAAAACAGAGATGGTTCTAGGGTTGACTCCGGTGAACCAGATCGCACAACCCAGCGACTTTGCACCAAATATCCAAGGCAAGCCTGGGTGAGGTGAAGCGTGGCCGGAACCCCCGCAGGTCCTTCGGATACTCGGGACGACCCATGCCTGCATAGTCGCAACTGCCTCAACCGGAGTTAACCGTAGAACCATCAAAACAGATTAAAAATTTGTTTCGCGGGATCCGTCCATTTCAAATGTTCTAAGGCGATTGTCTGAGAATTTCTGCCATGAGGGGCCTGCATACCGGCTTTACTCCAGTTATCACTAGATCTTGAGGGTAGTCTGAGTTTTATATTCGCAAAGCACTTCATAGTGGGGTCACTGGAGTTAAGCCGGCATGCAGGATGAGGGGCACCTTGAGGCATACGGGCTGTGTGCGGGGACAAAAGGTATCGGAGCATTAGGTAGGATAAGGAGAAAAAAATGGCCATGGA
Source organism: uncultured Nitrospiraceae bacterium (assembly GCA_964392595.1). Classification (GTDB taxonomy): domain Bacteria; phylum Nitrospirota; class Nitrospiria; order Nitrospirales; family UBA8639; genus Nitronereus. Next base: position 14,498 of record CAYMQW010000003.1, on the reverse strand, counting down.
GACAAGTTTCCTTCTCAATCTTTTGGGTGCCTCATAATGTTCAGCCTTATAGAATTCGTGGCTGGTGTAGGAGATTGATGGCTGGCTTTTGTATTTCTTCATAATAATTCAGCATCTTTTGTATGAAATGACAGTTTAATTTTGGCTTTTCCCTCCCCGTGGTGTGACCGTTGGCTAGACCACAAAGAGTTTTATCTCTGTTTGGCAGGAAAAGGCTAGTTTTTTGCTCAAATGCATCAATGACCAACAGAGGAAACAGTAAATCTCCTATGCCAGACCCTAAAATTCTTCTGTCGGTCGTGGGGTCCATGGCACTCCTGCCCTCTCTGGATTCCACATGTTTTCCCGCTTTTCCAAGTTGAGCTTCTTTCCCTGCCTTAAACCTAGAAACCGCAGTTGGATCACAAAAGTCTCCGCAAGCTCTTGGCGCACCTCGTAAAATAGAAAAATATCTCATCAACCACCGAGGTGACCACGACTTTTCCTCTTTCACGATGCGCACCAATATCATACGGATCTTTTTTGTACCCAATTGCCGTTTCTATGTTAAATCAAATCGTCAATTCCTCTCCTGACTCGCCTAGCATTGGTTATCGTATGAATGATCCGACAGGGCGGGGGAATCGCACATAGAGCCTTTCCTGCTGCGGATGGGGTGACGAGATGGCTTCATGTGTATTGTGAGAACATCGTGGTAGTGTCGAGTCGTTGGGCGCTCTGGTGGTCAGGTTTCTTTGCAAAGGGGGCTTCCTTAAACCAGGGCGGTTAAGTTTGGGAGGGGTATGGCCGATTGGAGTCAGATGCCAATGTCCTGGTCATCCGATTCCCTATAATGGGCCAGGTAGCTGTCCTTAACGCTGAAAAGCGATGTGGTATAAATTCGAAAAATAGAACATGCCTGTTAAGTCCGTACGAAGATTCGCCGAATTAAATGCCAAATACCGAGAAGCGGTCCCTGCTCCGAACTGTATGGTAAATCGATAAGGTCAGGAGCCCAGGTCTTTCAACTGAAAATCTGTTGAGTGTTGATCGGAGGAGGTCAGTTATGAAATTGCTGAAGGCAATATGTGCCGGGTTGGCGATTTGTGGAAGTGCCTGGCTTGGAACCGCTTGGGCAGGTTCTGGAATGATGGGATCAGCTGACAGGGAAAATTTTATCGTGACCAGCGATTATATCATTGGACCACAGGATGTGTTGGAAATTAGCGTGTGGCGAAACCCTGACCTTTCTCGTCAAGTGACGGTGCGACCTGACGGGCGGATTTCACTTCCTCTAATCGGCGACGTTGGCGCGGTTGGCCGAACGACAGGGGAATTGAAACACGCGATTACCGAGAAGCTCAAGGAGTACAAAGAAAATCCCACCGTGGCGATTGTCGTGCAACAGGTGAATAGCTATTTCGTCTATGTCAACGGTGCGGTCGGGCAACAGGGTCGATACCCCTTGCTCACGAAGACATCCTTGATTCAACAGCTAACGCTGGCTGGAGGATTAGCGCCTGATGCTGTTCGCAGTCGGATTGTCGTGTTCCGCATGGGTAGTGAGGGAGCAGAGCCACAACGGATGATGGTGAACTATGACGATATCATTTTGCGTGGCGGGGAAAACTTTGATCTTCAACCCGGGGATACGATTGTGGTGCCCTCTGAAACAATGGTGTTATTGCCATAGTTGCTTTTATGGAAAGGGAATCCTGTTATGCATAGAAGGTGGAATATGAAAACTCGTTTCACTCAGTTCATCGTATTGGTTGTCGTGGCTGTGGGTGTGGGGATATCAGGGTGTGCGTTCAACAATCCCACCGTCGTGGTAGCCCCAGGTCCTCCTGCGGAAGGCTTTCGGTTGGGAGCCGAGGATGTGATCAATGTCGTGGTGTTTCGAAATCCCGACCTGACACGTGACGGTATCGTGATTCGCCCAGATGGCAAAGTGTCATTGCCCTTGATAGGCGATATCCGAGCTGCAGGGCTAACGGCTGACCGATTAGCCAAGAATATTACAGAACGATACAAAGTGTACAAAAACAATCCGGCCGTGTCCGTGAGTGTGCAGGCGGTCAATAGCTACAATTTCTTTGTGCTGGGGGAAGTGAAATCTCCCGGGAAGTATCCTTTGAAATCGTATGCCACGGTGTTGCAAGCAATTGCTCTTGCCGGAGGTTTTACGGAATTTGCCTCCGAGAATGCGATGCAGGTGGTTCGGCGTACGGTGACGGAAGATGGTCAAAATCAGGAAATCAGAATTCCCGTGAGCTACGATTCTCTGCTGTCACAAGACGGGGCTAAGTATAACTTTATCCTGCGGCCAGGCGATACAATCGTCGTGCCGTGAAGTCTGCTGCCTGGACCCAAGGTGTCCTGTTCAACGGATTGACAGGTACTCTGGTGCACGCGTGCCAAGGAGACGGAGAAGCGTGAGATGGTGAATCGTGTGCCACCGTTACATGGTGTAGGGGTTGGGCGAAGATAATTTTTTATTGAACGATGGAGCGAAATCCTATGGAACAGCATGGCATGGAACGAAAAGGCCTTGAATATATGGGGCGTGGCGCATCCCCATCCCTTCAGGGGAAAGTCAAGGACTATGTTGACATCGCGATCCGCCACAAATGGCTCATTCTTTCGATCGTCATGATTTCGGTAGGAGTGGCTGGCACGGTAGCCTGGTTTAAGGATGACGTCTATCGCTCGAGTACCGTTATTCTGGTCGAGCAACAGACGATTCCTGAAAAGTATGTCAGCTCGGTGCTGGATGATGTGGCGAGTCGAGTTTCGACGATTACGCAACAGGTACTGAGTCGAACCAGTTTAGTGAAAGTGATTGATGAATTTGTTTTGTTTCAGGATGTGATCGAACAAGAAGGGTATGAATTGGCGATTCTCAACATGAGAGAAAATATTCAAGTCGAAACGAAAGGCCGTAGCCGGATTGAGGCCTTTACCATTTCATATGCCCATCAAGATCCCACTACCGCGATGAAAGTCACATCGAAGTTGGCCTCACAATATATTGAAGAAAACTTGAAGCTGCGTGAACAATTTGTGGAAGGTGCCTCGGATTTCTTGGAAACGGAACTTCGCGGAGCTCGCAATGAACTTGAATCCAAAGAACAAGCATTAGGTCAATTTAAAAAGAAGTATATGGGTGAATTGCCGAGTCAATTGGAGGCCAACATCAGTACCCTGGATCGGTTCCAGGCTGAGCGCGCCTCTACCCAAGAATCCATCAATACCTTAAACAATCGGCTCATGCTCGTGGAACAGGCTATTCGCGATTATGAAACATCCGGAGCGGTGAGCGCAATTTCTGAAATCAATGTGAGTGGAGAAGTCAAGCCTGTGAGACCTTCAGTTGACCCACAGATGGCCCAACTGAAGCAACTTGAACAGGACCTTGTTCGGTTAAGAGCCGAGTACACCGATGCGTATCCTGATGTGATTCTGCTCAAGCAGCAGATTGGTGTATTAAAGAATGAGCTTGGTACCAGAACTGATATGTCTGGGGAAGAGATCGACAGTCCAGAAACGATTCAGATCTTTGATCCGTACTTGAAGGGCTTAGTGAAGGATCGTGGTGAGCTCAATTTTCAGATTGCCACTCTCAACAATCGTATGAACACAGTTGGCACTTCTATGGATGTGCTGCAAGGTCGGGTTGACCGGACGGCGGCTCGAGAGCAGGAGTTGCTGTCACTAGACCGTGACTATGCCAACATGCAAGAAAATTATCAGGATTTGTTGGCCAAACGCCTGAACGCTCGAATTGCTGAAAACCTGGAAAAACGTCAAAAAGGTGAACGCTTTAGAATTTTAGATCCAGCCAATCTGCCCACCACACCAGAGGGGCCTGAACGTGTACTCATTATGCTGGCGGGGTTGGCACTTGGGTTGGGTATGGGATATGGACTTGCGTTTTTGATCGAACAATGGAATCCGACGTTCCGTCGCTCTGAAGATGCAGAGGTCTCTCTCGGGTTTCCGATTTTGGCCACGATCCCTAGTTTTCAAATGGCCTATGGCAAGTCTCCGGATGGGCGCCTGCTTGGAGGATCATTCGGGCCCACGTCCGATGGTTCATTGGATAGCGAGTTTGCGAATGGGGAGCTGATGGCTAATGCCTCGGGTGTTGGAAAGTGGAAAGGTGTGGCGATCCCCGATCCGTCGTTGGTCAGTCGTTGGAGACCCAACTCTATTGTTGCCGAACAATATCGAGTTGCGGCGACTCGGTTGGTCTTGATGAATGATGATCGGGCCAATACCGTGGTGTTGGCCACGAGTGCGATGAAAGGTGAAGGTAAAACATCCTCCGTCGTGAATCTCGGGTATACCTTGGCGCGTGATTTGGAGAAGCAGGTTTTAGTGATCGGGTGCGATTTTAAGGCTCCACGGTTACATAAGGGGTTAGGCATGCCTGCTTCCCCAGGCCTCGCCGATTACTTCCATGGCAATGTGGGATTGGAAAATTGTATTCATCGTATGGATGATGTGCCTCTGTGGGTCTTACCCGCGGGAGCGGTCGATGAACACGCGGTCTCTCTGTCGCGACTTCCACAGCTGGCGTCATTGATTGAATCTCTGCGGTCTCGATTTGACTATATTGTCATAGATGCACCGCCCATTCTACCGCTGGCCGACATGAACGTTCTGGCGGGATTGGCCGATGTGTTGGTCTTGGTGGTTCGAGCGGGTGTCACTCCGCAAGAGATCGTGGTGAAAGCGATGGATATGCTGCGACCCACGGTGCAGGCCCGGATCCTCTTGACGGATGCGTCATCCCAGGGTATGCCGTATTTTATGCCACAAGAAGTCTATGGGTCTCCGTATCTCGCGGCTAGAGACCAATGAGCACAGGGTCGATGTCGGCCCCGCAAGTGAAAGACCGGACAGCGATTTCCTTTTTTGATCACGTTCTGCGCTCCCTGGATACCCGGAAACGGGTGCTGATTCTCGGTGACAGCGACCTGATGAGGGACTTGATCAGTGTTCTGACTGCCAAACGTCGTCATTGGTATGATGTCGTGGGGGTCCTCACAAAAGACGTTACTCGGGTGGGACAGTCCATTCATGGCAAGACGATCCTGGGCACGATCGACGAGTTATTTGAAACCGTCGAACGGTTTCGGGTGCACACCATTGCCATCTGCGTGACGGATCGTCGAGGTAGTATGCCCTTGGATACGTTATTGGACTTAAAATCCATGGGGTTGGAGGTCATTGATGGCCATCAGTTGTATGAAAGTGAATGTGGGCGGCTTTCCATCGATGAATTGAAGCCGAGTGCCCTGATCTTTTCGACAGGATTCCAACGGCGTCCCGGCATGTTGTTATTAAAACGTTTAGAAGACATGTGTGGGGCAGTGTTGGGGTTGGTGATCTTGGCGCCGCTTATGACGCTGATTGGTCTGCTCATCAAGCTCGATTCCGTTGGCCCTGCGTTGTATAAACAAACTCGGATTGGCCTGCGGGGCTGTCCCTACGTGCTGTGGAAATTTCGGTCAATGTGTCAGGATTCCGAGGGAGACACCGCCCAGTGGGCCCAATTAGGCGATGATCGGGTGACACGAGTAGGCCGGTGGATTCGGTTGCTCCGAGTCGATGAATTACCCCAACTCTTCAATATCCTCAAGGGCGAAATGAGTCTGGTGGGGCCTCGGCCCGAGCGACCCCTGTTTGTCCAAAACTTACGTCAACAGATTCCCTATTATGATTTACGTCATACCATTCGCCCGGGTCTTACCGGGTGGGCCCAAATCCGTTTTAATTATGCCGCCTCCGTTGAAGACTCACATATGAAATTGCAGTATGACCTGTATTACGTGAAGCATTTATCTGTCTGGTTTGATCTGTCCATTCTCTTTCGAACCATTCGGGTCGTCCTGATGGGATCCGGGGCTCGCTGACTATGGAAGAGCATACCGTCGTTCGCCGTACGCATTGTTTGAGTTTTGATATCGAGGAACATTTTCAGGTCGCGGCCTTTGATAGTCCGGCGAGACGCCGCCAATGGCAATCATTGGAAAGTCGTGTCGAACGCAATACGGAAAAGATTTTGGAATGTTTAGAGGCCTATCAGGTGAAGGCTACCATGTTTGTCTTGGGTTGGGTGGCTGAACGATGTCCTCAATTAATTCGGCGAATGGCTGAGGCTGGACATGAAATTGCTTCGCATGGATATGGGCACGATCTTATTACGGTTTTGACTCGCGATCAATTTCGTGAAGACGTGAAACGGGCCAAAGCCGTGTTGGAAGATGCCACGGGGATGCCGGTCATCGGGTATCGTGCGCCGACCTTTACTATCACCCAAGAAACATTGTGGGCGCTCCCGATCCTCCTGGAGGAGGGGTATGCCTACGATTCCAGTATATTTCCAGTCTATCACGACCAGTACGGGATCCCTGGAGCCAATCCCTCTCCTCACTTGTTATCCACGCATTCCGGGGCGTTATGGGAGGTCCCTCCCTCCACTTGTAAAATTGGATGGACCCGGATTCCGGTGGCTGGTGGAGGCTATTTTCGATTCTTTCCCTTTTGGCTCCTGGTTCGTCTCATGCGAAAAGTTGAACGGGAAGGTGAGTCGTTAGTGTTCTACCTGCATCCATGGGAGTTTGATCAGGATCAACCGCGTATGTCGGGGCCTCTGCGATCGCGACTTCGTCACTACTGTAATCTCAGCAAGACGGAGGAACGGTTTCGTCGGTTGATGCAGGAGTTTTCTTTTGCCCCCATTCGGGAATCACTTCCCATGATTGGACGATTGTACCGCAGTCCTGACAATGACCCGAGTGGTGTGTTTTGTTCACTGTCAGCAGTGAGGTAATCGAAGAGGTCTATGAATGATTCCGTCTTCATCTCTTGATATTCCCTATCCCCGTCTCCCTGAGCCGATGGTTCCTTCAATGGAATCCCTGTCGTGTTGGTATCTCGTGCAGGTGAAACCTCGGGCAGAAAAGGTGTCGGCCTTACACCTGGATCAACTCGGGCTCGAATCATTTTGCCCTCATCTTCAACAGCAAAAAATCATTCGACGTGTTCGACGCGAAGTGGTGGTGCCTTTATTCCCAGGGTATCTGTTTGTGAAGTTTGATCCGCTGTTTCAATATCGGACGGTCCAATTTTCTACAGGCGTCCAAAGAGTCGTCAGTTTTGGAGACACCCTCGCGCGGGTGGATTCATCGATCATTGAAGCGGTTCGCGCGAGAATTATCGAGGGGTTTGTTCACGTGGCGCATTGTTCTTCTTTCCAGCCAGGTCAAAAGGTTCGAATTCATGATGGGCCCTTGCAGGGCTTCGAAGCGGTCTTTGAATGTGCAATGAGTGATCGCCGACGAGTGAGCCTGCTGTTAGAGTCGGTGGCTTATCAAGCTCGAGTCGTCGTTCCGGTTGATCAAATTACCAAACTGTAAAATTTTACGCTCGATGTGAGACGTATGCGAAGGGGGTATGCTGTCCTTGGGATAGGTGTGCCTCATTCGTCGTGTGCGTCAATATTGGATAGGACGGGACCTTGATTGGCATGTCGACTCGTGAGCTTTTCATCGGGTTCCGTTAAGATGTCGGGCTCAAAACCCGAAAGTACTGGTAGGAAATATAGAGATCTCTTAGGATTTTCCAAAGACAGAGAGGAGCCAACTTCTCTCGTTTTCAAGGTCAGTCGGGCTATTACGGATAGTCCAATCGGAGAAGAGATCCCAGTACAAGCGTGGAAATGATCTGGGCATGCACCGGAATGGCGGCAGCATGTTCCCTGCCCCATTTGGCAGTACAAATGGCGCACAAGGAAGTGAAGGTTGTGAGATGGAGGGGACGAATTATTTGGTGGGTATGATCGATATTATGGAAACCGTTATGCGAGCTATTACGCGGTGTTGTCCCATGTTATTCGTAAATGCGGCAAGGATTTACATCGGTACTTCTCTATTTGCTCAAGGATGAGTAGCAATTGTTTTTTTAGATTTTTTTGAAACAGTTTCATCTTGTGCGGGCATGGCTTCTTCTCAATAGCGAGGTGTGGGATCGAATGTTTCTTGAGGGAATGTCCCTAGAAAAGCTTTCAGCAGCAATCGCCTATGGCCTTGATAGTAAAAGTGATAGGAAACCCGTCGGGGCTGGCCAGGTAACAGCTTAATGTATGAAGAGAAAAAGAGGTTTTTCTGTCATGAGTGGTCTGTTGGAATAATCCACATCTAGAGGTTTAGTTTTCCACTCAGCAAGAGATCGAAATATAAAATGGTCTTCTTTAGGCCCTCCTCCAGCTGAATTTTAGGTTCCCATCCTAATTGTTCTTTTGCTAAACGAATATCTGGACAGCGTTGTGTAGGGTCGTCCGAGGGGAGTGGTTTAAACACGAGTTGGGATTGGCTTCCTGTGATGTCCAGGACTAACTCGGCAAGCTTTAAGATGGTGAACTCATGTGGGTTTCCAAGATTCACAGGCCCAGTGAACTCTGGCGAACTTCTCATCAAAAGAAGAATCCCTTTAATCAGATCCTCTACGAAACAAAACGAGCGTGTTTGAGAACCATCGCCGAAAATGGTAATGGGCTCATTGGTCAAAGCCTGTACAATGAAATTAGAGACCACCCGACCGTCGTTGGGCTGCATTTGAGGTCCATAGGTGTTAAAGATCCGCGCCACCTTTATAGGTAGGTGGTATTGACGATTATAATCAAAGAATAAGGTTTCGGCACATCGTTTACCTTCGTCATAACACGAACGGATCCCAATCGGATTGACATGGCCCCAGTAATCTTCATGTTGTGGATGAACCTCGGGGTCACCATAGACTTCGCTGGTAGAGGCTTGGAAAATTTTGGCTTGAATTCGTTTGGCCAAGCCTAACATGTTGATGGCACCATGAACGCTTGTCTTGGTGGTTTGCACCGGGTCGAACTGGTAATGAGTGGGGGAAGCTGGACAAGCAAGATTGTAGATTTCGTCTGCTTCGACATAGAGAGGAACAGTAATGTCGTGACGAATGACCTCGAAATGAGGATTTTCCAACTGCAATAAAATATTATCTCTTGTTCCAGTATAAAAATTGTCCACGCAAATGACATCATGTGCTTGGTTTAATAATTCTTGACAAAGATGTGAGCCGAGGAATCCAGCTCCACCCGTCACTAAGATTCGCTTGCGCCGATAGTTTTTCATAATTGGCCTTTGTGAGTAACTCGCTTGCTGAACTGTTATTCACGGGATTATTGATGTAGGGAGTGATCGACACGATACCATGTTGGAAGGATAACCACCAAGTTCTAAAGAAAATCGTGCCTGTTTTTAGCTAACCCTCCTGTAGTTTTTATCATACATTCCTTGAATGAGGGAACACGTGGCATTGCTTTGAACTGCCATGTGGCTTCCGGTCATTCACAGGCTTGGATCACGGGATCTGAACATCCTGAAAAATTGGTGGGGTGCCATGCGACGAAGTATTGCTGCGTTGACAGACAAAGAATTTGATTTGGTTGTGGTGGGGGGAGCTTGCGAAGAATGGGATGTCGCGCTTCGAGGAATGTCGGTCGCGTTGGTTGAACGGGGTGATTTTTACGAGGCCACTTCTGCCCATCATTTATGAGCAGGAATAATCGAAGTGCAGCTACCCTATTGGGAAAAACAGGATTTGAGCGATGAGTAGTGAAACTCTCCATAACGATGCCGGGATATTAGAGCTGGAAGATGGCTCAAGGTTCAGAGGGTACCTTTTTGGTGCCCTGCAGCCCATAGCTGGGGAAGTGGTATTTAATACTGGTATGGTGGGGTATCCTGAAACACTGACAGATCCTTCGTATCAAGGCCAAATCCTGTCTTGCACGTATCCATTAATTGGGAATTACGGTGTGCCCAGATGCCATGTTTCCCAGGGTTTGCCGGATGTCTTTGAATCAGATCACATCCATGTTCGAGGTTTGGTGGTTGCTGATTATTCTTTTGAGTTTTCCCATTGGCAAGCTGAGAAGAGTTTAGATGCATGGTTAAAGGAATATGAAGTGGTTGGCTTGTATGGCATCGATACGCGGCGATTAACAAAAACATTACGTCAACATGGGAGCATGTTGGGAAAAATTTCGGTTATGGATGGCACTGTCGACTTCTATGACCCGAATCAAAACAACCTTGTTCAACTCGTGAGTGTCAAGGAACCCCTGGTATATGGGAATGGTTCGAAGAAGGTGGTGCTGATTGATTGTGGAGGGAAATTCAACATCATCCGTAGCTTAGTCGGGCGTGGCGTGCAGGTGAAGCGAGTGCCCTGGGACTATGATTTCTTGAACGAGGAATTTGATGGCGTTATGATTTCCAATGGACCGGGTGATCCGCAAATGTGCCAATCAACCGTCAGAATTGTGCGAAGGCTGCTGGCCGGAAACCGACCGGTGTTTGGTATTTGCCTTGGGCATCAGATTCTTTCCCTTGCAGCTGGGGCCGAAACCTATAAAATGAAATTTGGCCATCGGAGTCAAAACCAACCTTGCATGGAATTGGGAACGCAACGGTGTTACATTACCTCACAAAATCATGGGTTCGCCGTGAAGCCCCATGGGTTATCCTCCGACTGGGCCCCATGGTTTGTGAATGCCAATGATGGCTCCAATGAAGGTATTCGCCATCAGACGAAACCGTTTATGAGCGTGCAGTTTCATCCTGAAGCGACTCCGGGACCGACAGATACCTCACATCTGTTTGATCGATTCATTGATCTGCTGTAACCCGTTCCTGCTCCGACCACTTATTCGCAGACCTTCCTCATCTGATTGTTGCTACGCCTTTTCAGTAAGGTGAATTTTTGCCATGACCGAAATACGGAAACCCCGAAAAGTATTAATTCTCGGTAGTGGTGCGCTCAAAATTGGTGAAGCTGGAGAGTTTGATTACTCTGGGAGCCAGGCGATTAAAGCGCTCAAAGATGAAGGGATTGGCACGGTGTTAGTCAATCCCAACATTGCGACGATTCAAACGTCGGAGAATCTGGCGGATCAAGTGTATTTCTTGCCGGTGAAACCGGAGTTCGTCAAACGGGTGATTGAGAAAGAACGCCCCGATGGAATCTTGCTGGGTTTTGGAGGCCAAACCGCGCTGAATTGCGGATTGGTGTTGGAAGAAACAGGGGTCCTGAAAGAATTTTCCGTCGAGGTGTTAGGGACATCTGTTCAAACTATTCGAGAGACAGAAGATCGAGGGTTATTTGTGAACCGGTTAGATGAGATCGGCGTGCATGTTCCCGAGAGTGCTGTTGCCGGATCGGTTGATGACGCACTTCGGATGGGTCAGAAGATTGGGTATCCCGTCATGCTGCGGATTGCGTTTGCGCTGGGGGGATTGGGGTCAGGCATTTGTCAAACCGAAGACGAACTGAAAGAACGGGCCACCAAAGCCTTTTCCTATACCAAACAGGTGTTGATTGAAGAATGCCTGACCGGGTGGAAGGAAGTGGAATACGAGGTTGTGCGTGATCAATATGATAACAGTGTGACCGTGTGCAACATGGAAAACCTGGATCCCATGGGCATCCATACTGGCGAAAGTATTGTCGTAGCCCCCAGTCAAACACTGAATAATGAAGAATACCATCGGCTTCGAAATGTCTCGATTCGGGTGGCGAGGCATCTGGGCATTGTTGGGGAATGTAACGTGCAGTTTGCGCTCAATCCGGCCTCCGGTGAGTATCGCGTCATTGAAATGAATGCGCGGTTGTCTCGGAGTTCCGCCTTGGCTTCCAAAGCCACGGGTTATCCTTTGGCGTATGTCGCCGCGAAGTTAGGCTTGGGGTACAACCTGGTTGATTTGCCCAATTCAATGACGGGGGTGACGAAGTCGTGTTTTGAACCGGCATTGGATTACCTCGTGATTAAGATGCCTCGATGGGATTTAAAAAAATTCCATCAAGTTTCCAAGAAGCTCGGTTCGGCTATGAAGTCGGTAGGGGAAGTGATGGCCATTGGTCGCACATTCGAAGAGACGCTTCAGAAAGCCCTTCGAATGTTGGAAATTGGAGTGCAAGGTCTTGTGGGGAATAAAGATCGGTCCACTGTCACGGACCTAGAACTGGAGTTAAGGGAACCGACACCTGAACGAATTTTTGTCGTGGCGGAAGCCATGCAACAAGGAATGTCCATCGATCGCATTCATGAACTCACGCATATCGAGAAATGGTTCCTGTATAAAATTCAGCACATTGTCCAGATCGCCAAACAGCTGGAGGAAAGCCCGAATCCCTTGGAATCGGATCAACTGGTCTGTCGCGCGAAACAAGCCGGATTTAGCGATCGTCAAATTGGACATCTGTGTGAAGTCGAAGAGTTCCAAGTACGCCAAGCCCGGGAGCGTCACGGCATTCATCCCTGCGTCAAGCAAATTGATACCTTAGCGGCTGAATATCCTGCGCAATCCAATTATCTGTATCTCACGTATCATGGCGATGAAGATGATTTGCAGGTTGAAAAACGAAATTCAGTCATGGTGTTGGGGTCGGGCTCATATCGGATTGGCAGTTCGGTGGAATTTGATTGGTGCTGTGTGAATACGGTTCAGACTCTCCGTTCGCTGAATTATCGAACCATCATGCTGAATTTTAATCCGGAAACGGTGAGCACGGATTATAACGAATGCGATGCGCTGTATTTTGAAGAAATTAGTTTGGAGGCAGTGCTCCAAATTTACCGCAAAGAAGCGCCAATTGGTGTCATTGTGTCCATGGGAGGACAAACCCCGAATAATCTCGTGATGGCATTGGATCAAGCCGGGGTTCGCGTACTCGGCACGTCTCCAGCCTCGATCGACAAGGCCGAGAATCGCCATACGTTTTCTCAATTACTTGACCATTTGAACATCAAACAACCTCAGTGGGGGGAGTTAGTAGGAGTCGAAGAGGCCAAAGCGTTTGCGTCCAAAGTCGGGTATCCCGTACTCATTCGCCCTTCGTATGTACTGAGTGGAGCCGCAATGGGTGTGGCCTCTAATCATGATGAATTGGAGAAATTCATCGCGCGTTCCGCCAAGATCTCAAAGGATTCCCCCATTGTGATAAGCAAGTTTGTGGAAAATGCCAAAGAATTGGAGATGGATGGGGTGGCGTGTAACGGCAAGTTGGTCTTGTCGGCCATTTCTGAACATGTCGAGAACGCAGGGGTCCATTCCGGGGATGCGACCTTAGTGTTTCCGGCTCAACGCACGTATTTGGAAACGGTCAGGCGCATTAAAAAGGTATCTGCGAAAATCGTCGAAACCTTGAAGATCAATGGGCCCGTCAATATTCAATTTATGGCCAAAGACAACGAAGTCATGGTCATCGAATGTAATCTTCGAGCATCGAGAAGTTTTCCGTTTGTGTCGAAAGTCTCCAAGGTGAATTTTATTGAATGTGCCACTCGGGTCATAATGGGCGAATCAGTTCCCGTGCATCCAGCTAATAATGCTGAGCTGGAGGTCGTTGGAGTGAAAGCCCCACAGTTTTCCTTTACCCGATTGGATGGGGCCGATCCGGCATTAGGTGTGGAAATGGCTTCTACGGGTGAGGTGGGTTGTCTTGGTGATGATTTTGATGAAGCCTTTTTGAAAGCCTTATTGTCTGTCGGGTATCGTATGCCGGTAGAAAACGTGCTCCTCTCGACGGGTCCAGTCGAATCAAAGGCGTCGTTTCTCAATTGGGCTCGTCTTCTCGTTCAGATGAGGATGAAGTTATATGCCACTCAAGGAACCGGAGAGTTCTTGTCCTCGAATGGCATGGAGATAACGATCTTGCATTGGCCATCGGAGCAGAAAACCCCAAATGTGTTGGACTATATGGGGGAAGGCAAGATTGATCTCGTCATTAATATTCCCAAGAATTTTCAGGCTGCGGAACTAACCAATGATTATCACATTCGCCGACTGGCCGTGGATCTCAATATTCCCTTAATTACGAATTTGCAATTGGCCGAACGGTTTATCGAGGCCTTGAGTCGAAAAACCGTGGACGATTTACACATTAAAAGCTGGGAAGAATATGACTGATTGGACATTAACTTAAGAATGCAAGTGTAATGGTGTCGCATGACTTTTGATGGCCGTATTATCCTCTCGGCTGGAGAGCATTTCAAAAAATGATAAGGATTCAGATGCCCATTGCGATCAGTATCATGTCGTAAATGTTGATAAATAGACCGCTATGCCAAAACCGTAGACGTAAAAAAAACGGTAACAAATCATTGACTTTTAAAGGTAAATTTAGTATTTGAGAGTGTCGACTTTGTGTTTCTCATACCATTTTACAACACAACCAAAATACCAACAAAAGAGGACGGGTTAGCCATGTGGAGAAAAGGCGGTTCATGATACCAACTATCAGGCCAAAGTGGTTGGTGGTCATAGCGTTAGTTCTTGTCTTTGTCTTTCCCCTGTCCAATACCCATGCGGAGCTGGCTGTAGACTCTTCCTTGTCTGTATCTGAGTTATACACGGACAATCTCTTCTTTACCTTCGCCAATAAACGTGATGATTTTGGGACGATTCTGACGCCTA
>CAYMQW010000002.1:0-18872 GCA_964392595.1 uncultured Nitrospiraceae bacterium | reverse complement strand
ATTGATTTTTTGTGCGAACTCTTTCCTGCCACCTCACGAGGAACCCGGTGCGAGGCCATCGAAAAGATGACCGGGATAGAAATACGGCGCACTTGGCTTTAGGGTTCGGTGACGATTCCATAGGTTTCCCTATGGGCCTCAGTCCGACTCCTTTGACCCACGGTTCCGCAAGCCCCCCATGTCATCCCGGACGGTCTGTTTTCCCGAGTCCGGTTGGCGACCATAGCTTTACCCATATAGTCTTCCCCATATGCCAATATTTGAACCCAATAATTGACAGGTCAATACATATCAGAAACGGCAGTTGGGCGCAAAAAAGCCGTGCAAGATAATTAGTGCGCATGGTGAAATAGAAAAAGTCGTGGTCACCTTGGTGGTGATGAGACATTTTTCTGTTTTGCGAGGTGCGCCAAGAGCTTGCGGGGACTTTTGTGATCCAACTGAGGTTTCTAGGTTCAAGCACAAAGACCAGTCAATATGGCCAAGCCAGGTATTTTGCCAAAGAAAAGCGTTCGAAAGGAATCGTTTTAACACGTGAAAAATAAGGAGAGGGGCTACAAACTTCGAAGATTTGGTGTGCGTTGATGGGGGGTATTTTCCTGCATGGTGAGGGGTGAAATCGCATCCAAGAGGTGATGCGCAATGAGGGGTTTGGGCATTCGGTCGAGGTGTTGCACGTCTCCAGTCCTGGTCAAAAGCGTCAGCTCATTAGTTTCGTTTCCAAAGGCCGAATCTGGCCCACTGACGTGATTGATCGCAATCAAGTCGAGAGATTTTTGCTGAAGTTTCTTTTTCCCATTTTCGATGTGATGGTCGGTTTCCGCTGCAAAGCCAATCAAAATTTGGTGAGTTCGCTGTTGCGATAATCCAGCGAGGATATCTGGGGTTCGTTCTAGTTCAAGAGGCTCTCCAGTCCACTGGTCCTTTTTGATCTTCTGTGCCGTGACCTGGCGTGGTCGAAAATCTCCGACTGCCGCAGTCATAATCACCACGGTGGCCCAAGAAAATCTGTCCTGAAGAGCCTGTTGCATTTCCTCGGCGGTAACAACCGAAATTGTTTCAACATTCGCGGCCGGAGTTAATGAGGTCGGGCCACTCACGAGCACCACCTCGGCTCCCCGTTGGGCCGCGGCTTCGGCAATGGCATATCCCATTTTTCCTGAGGAGGCATTCGTCATAAACCGAACTGCGTCAATGGGTTCCCTGGTCGGTCCAGCAGAAACCAAGACGCGTTGTCCAGCCCAATCCTGTTGTTGGCATAAGCAGGCATCAACAGCCTCCAGAATGGCCTCTTCTGAAGGCAGCCGCCCCTTTCCAATCAACCCCGAGGCTAACACACCTTCTTCGGGTTCAAGAACCGTGGCCCCACGTTGACGAAGGGTACGCGTATGTTCAACCACGGAAGGATGATCCCACATGTCTCCATCCATGGCTGGCGCCATGACCATCGGACATCGAGCGGCTAATATCATTGTACTCAAGAGATCATCGGCTAAACCCAAGGCGCTTTTGGCCAGCGTGTTGGCCGTGGCCGGGGCCACAAGCAGCAGATCAGCGGATTCCGTCAAGGTGAGATGCGGCATGGGATCTCGTTCGGAAAACAGCTCTTGATACACCGGCTGCTTCGACAGCACTTCAAATGTGAGTGGGGCGACAAACTGTGTGGCGGATGACGTCATGACCACGGAAACGTTCGCCCCTTCCTCAACAAGGGTTCGAAGAAGAGACACGGCCTTATAGGCGGCGATACTCCCGGTCACCCCAAGAACGATTCGCGTATTGTTCCATTTTCCCATGGCAAAGATAACGTGGAATGACCTTATTTGGTTGACTCAGTCGCTTCAGTGGCTGAGGTTGTTTCAGTGACTGAAGCCGTAGCAGTCGTTTCTGCTGGCTCAGCGACTTTCGGAGTATCGTCAATGTACACACTTAATTGTTTTTGAATTTCTTTGGCGTCTTCATCGCCCTCGATCAAGAGGGAATGGTCAAACTCCGGTCCGATACTGCGCTTGGCGTCACGGATCGCTTGTCGAGCATCTTCCCCAATCAGATAGTCCACATCACCACGCAGCACCTCTTCCAGGGCCATGGATGTTTCTTTTGCATACTTGCTGGTCTCCGACTGTTTCCCACTTCGCATGATTTGCTTGGCTCGTTGGGACGCGACAAGAACCACACGATAGCGAGAATCAAACTGGTCACTATTATGGTCAGGTAATAACGGAAGCGTATCAATCATAATGCAAACTCCTTTTTTCTGCTTTAGAATATTGTTGAATTTTCTTTAATCGCATTCTCTTCGATTAATCCATTTTCCTTGAGCCATTGCGTATCCAGCCGTTCGGTTTTGACCCGTTCTGCAAGGAGAATAGACTCAAGTTCTTTGGTGGCTTGCGGTAACTCCTCATTACGAATCAAGTAATGATAGGAACGGAAGTTGGCAATTTCATCACTCGCGCGTTGAAGACGGCGCTGCATTTCATCCGGTGAATCCGACGCTCGTCGATACAACCGTGTCCGCAACACTTCCAGGGACGGGGGCGTGACAAAGACATAGACAGCACCCGAAAACCGCTGCATGATCTGACGGGCACCTTGAGCATCGATGTCTAACAAGACGTCAGTCCCTTGATTGATCGCCTCCTCCAGTTGCCGCTGCGGGGTTCCATATAAATTCCCGTAGACTTCAGCCCACTCCACGAATTCATCACGCTGAATCATCTCACGAAATTGGTCTTCATCAGTAAAACAATAATCCATCCCATCTTGTTCGCCTGACCGAGGATTTCTTGTAGTACAAGACACTGAGAGTATCGTCTGAGGAACCTGGGCAATCATCGTCTTGCACAAGGTGCTTTTTCCTACACCGGAAGGCCCTGATACCACAAATAAGAGACCTTTTCGAGTCATAGATCTTTGCTCTGGACTTCTGTAAATGGATAGCTGATTTTTAAACCCATCGTGATGCGTAAAGGCGTGAGGCGTAAGGAAGTAAGTGACGATTCACGCCTCACGCCTTACACATCACGTCCGTAGATTATTCCACATTTTGCACTTGTTCACGAATCTTTTCCAGTTCCGCTTTGAGCTGGACTACAGACTTGGAAATTTCGGCATCGTTGGCCTTCGACCCAATGGTGTTCACCTCGCGCCCCATTTCCTGCAGCAAAAAGTCTATCTGTCGTCCAACGGACTCTTTGCTTTTCACCATCGCATCAAATTGCTGGCAATGACTATCAAGCCGAGTGAGTTCTTCCGTGATATCACACCGATCGGCGAACATCGCTAATTCCTGTCTGAGCCGTTGATCGTTAAGCGCACCATCGCCCATGACATCTGTGATACGTACTTTCATGCGATCATAGTAGCCTTTGATCACCTTCGGCAACCGGCGACGAATGTGGCCCTGGACCTGCTTGACCACCTGGACACGTTTCATCATATCCGTCTGTAAGGCTTTCCCTTCACGCCGACGCATACGATCGAGATCCTCCACCGCTCCCGACACCAAGCGCTTGACGGCCCGGTTCACGGCTTTCGGGTCAACGGTTTGCTCCCCCACCGTGAAAATCTCACGAAATGATCCCAATAAGGAAACATCGACAGTCCCACCTAATTTGAGATCTCGCTGCATCTCTCGAAGGACCTGATGATATTGCCGAGCCATCTGACGATCCAGTTTCAAGGTTTTTGAAGCGTCTTTCCCCCCGCCAAACACCACAGACACTTCAATTCGCCCTCGACTGCATTGCTTGCCAACCACCGCTTTTAATTCTTCCTCCAGTTCGGCTTTTCCTTTGGGAAGACGCATCACAATTTCTCGGAATCGATGATTCACTGACCGAATTTCCGCTGAGATAGTCATGCCCTGAACCGTGGCTTCACGTTTTCCAAACCCTGTCATACTAGTTATCATGATCGCACGATCTTTCCCTTCCATTCGCACGCTGAATAAATCACACAAGACTCACACTTTGGCGTGCGAGCCACACACACATAGCGACCGTGAAGCAACAACCGCTGTGAACCACCGGTCCAATCATTTTGAGGAAGCAAGGATTGAAGATCATATTCTATTTTTGTGGGATCAGCATGAGCCGTGAGATGCAAGCGATTGGCCACTCGTTTCACATGCGTATCAACAATAATCCCGGGTTTCTGAAAGCACGCGCCCAATATCACATTCGCTGTTTTTCTCCCAATGCCAGGCAAGGAGGTTAACTCTTCCATCGTGTCTGGAACCTTGCCATCGAATTGGTGTACCAAGGATTGACTGCAATGAATTAAGCTCTTGGCTTTATTTCGATAAAACCCCGTCGAATGAATAATCGTTTCAAGCTCAGCAGGCTTAGCCTTGGACAACTGTTGCGGTCCTGGATATTTCGCAAATAGTGTTGGCGTCACTCCATTGACCCGTTCATCCGTACACTGAGCGGACAAAATAGTGGCGACAAGCAATTCGAATGGTGTTCGGTGTTGAAGTTCAACAATCGCCTCGGACATGGTCCCCTTGAGTGTGGAGATAATTCGACGGGCTCGCGCTTTTGCATCAGGTTTCACCTACGTTCACACTTCCATGCCAGTGTAGTTCAGGATTTTTTCTCAAAAGACTGGGGTCTGAGAAATCGAACATAACGGACTTTCGGCTTCGCCATCGACCGCATCAAGTATCTGGCCTTCTCCCACCCATCCTAACCCTTCCGCAATGGCCGAGTGCACAAGATGCAGGGTCTCTTTGTGAATGGCCGATACTCCCACAGCCTGGTTCCGGCGACACAGGGATTCCACTTCATAGAGTTGTAACCGGTCACATTTATTCAGTACAAAGATTCGTGGCACTTGGTCTAATTCAAGTTCTGCAAGAATATTTTCAACGACCTGCATTTGCTGACCACAATCCGAAGCACTCGCATCGATGACATGCAACAATAAGTCTGCATCATGCAGCTCCTCAAGGGTGCTTCGAAAGGCTTTTAATAATCCCTGAGGCAGCTCACGAATAAAGCCGACCGTATCGGTAATGATGACTTCCCGACCCATAGGCAATCGCAAGCGACGACTGACGGTATCGAGTGTCTCAAACGGCCGATCCTCGACCGAGACCTGACTACCCGTCAACGCATTGAGCAAGGTGGATTTCCCCGCATTGGTATAGCCGACAATCGAAACCACAGGGACCTGGTTGCGTGTACGCTTGGTCCGTTGTTGAATCCGTTGTTTGGTCAAAGACTCCAATTGATCCTCAAGATGACTCATGCGATCTCGGACTCGCCGAAGATCTGTTTCCAATTTGGTTTCCCCAGGACCTCGCGCTCCAATACCACCACCTAATCGAGAAAAGGCTGTACTGGATTGAGAGAGTCGCGGCAACACATACTTCAGCTGAGCCAACTCAACCTGGACTTTTCCGGCGCGGGAATGTGCCCGTCTCGCAAAAATATCCAAAATAAGCTGCGTGCGATCCAGAACTTTCATCTCGGTCATTTTTGAAATCGATCGAATTTGGGTGGGGGTAAGATCTCGATCAAAAATCAACATTTCCGCCCCGCTCTGGAGAGCTTGAATAATCACCTCGGTCAACTTTCCGGCCCCCAGGACATATTTGGGATTCACCTTCAATAGACGTTGTTCTACAGTACCTAAGACTTCGATCCCTTGAGAGACCATGAGTTGCCTGGTCTCTTCGAGTCGTTCTTCTTGCTCAACGGGACTTCTTGAAAACACACTGATGAGTAACGCTCCCGGCCGATCATTCGTCGTTCGAAGCGAGGGCGTTTCTTGAGTGATTTCCGATTCTAGGGATTGGACGAACTCCTGACACTCCATGTGAAAAGAATGAAACGCCGTCCGACCTAATTCCGTGTAGGACTTTCCTGCAGGGTTTGGCGGAAGGAGGTGAGCCACGGAGATATGCGCCGGCTCTCCCTGTTCTCCTACTCCAATCGAAACCATCAAATCCAAACGCAACAAGGCAAGGTCGGTTAAATCATCCTTGGTTAAGGGCTGATCTTTGAGGTGCGTATGAACAAAACGGACACCTCTCAACAACCGGGAGCCGGATCGGCTACGCGAGAGAAGAGGAATCACGAGTTGACGATCGGTGCCGACAATCACCGACTCAATCACTCCTCGTCGGTTAATCAAAAACCCAATTTGCCGACGCATCTCGTGTGACAATTCCGTTGCCGCACGTGCTAATTCCGGCGTGATAACACGATCAACCGGAATGCGCCGCCGATAGAATCGTTCGAGGCGTGCCAATTGACTGGCTTTGAGCCCACTCAAATGTCCAATAGGATCGGGAATGGATTAACCCTCCTTACAACCTAGAAGCGATAGTTGGATTACAAAAGTCCGCGCAAGCTCTTGGCTTACCTGCCATTTCTAGGTTCAACAATCACTACTTCACAACTTTCACGTCGGTGGTCTTATCAGAATGACATGGTCCTGTTTGAAGATTCGCCTTGGCATCCACATCCC
The DNA here is from genome assembly GCA_964392595.1 of uncultured Nitrospiraceae bacterium. Lineage (GTDB taxonomy): Bacteria > Nitrospirota > Nitrospiria > Nitrospirales > UBA8639 > Nitronereus. The sequence continues at coordinate 12,392 of CAYMQW010000002.1, read as the reverse complement.
ATGACGAAAAATCTCCTCGATCGTACGCCCAAAGCCCTGCTGTGGCAATCATCGCAGCATTGTCCGTACACAATCCCAGGCTTGGCACAACCAGTTGCACTCCGGATTCAGCCGATCGATCCTTGAGTACCGCTCGAAGACGACTATTGGCCGAGACCCCGCCAACCACGGCTATCGTCTCTACCTTATAGCGACGAACGGCTCGAAAGGTTTTTTCCACTAACACGTCGACTATCGCTTCTTGATAACCTGCTGCCACATCGGCGAGAACACATTCCTGCTTATTTTTTTTCAAATCTCTGAGGTAATATAATAAGGAGGTTTTGAGTCCACTGAAACTAAAGTTCAACCCTCCTCGATTCAGATACGGTCGTGGGAACCGAACCGCTTGAGGGTTTCCTGAACGCGCCAGTTGGTCAAGTGCCGGCCCACCAGGAAAGTCCAACCCAAGCATTTTGGCTCCTTTATCAAACGCTTCTCCGGCAGCATCATCAATGGTCCGGCCAATAAGATGATATTCCTGGAACCGTGGCACAAAGTATATATGCGTATGGCCACCTGATACGACCAGAATCACGCATGGGGTGTTAAGATCTGCCTGCTCAAGCCATGCCGACGCCAGGTGTCCTTCAAGATGATTCACGGCAATCCACGGAATGCCCTGCGCATAGGCCAAGGCTTTACCAAAACTCACCCCAACCAAAAGAGCACCGGCCAATCCAGGACCTTGGGTCACAGCAATGGCTTTGACATCTGCCAACTGTATTGTTGCGCAACAGACGGCCTCCCGAACAATAGCCTCAATTTGCTCCGTATGTTTCCGCGAAGCGAGTTCGGGGACGACTCCTCCAAAACGTCGATGCACTTCATGTTGAGAAGCCACGATATTGGAGCACAACAGACCATCCATGGATAACACCGCCGCAGCGGTTTCGTCGCACGAGGTTTCAATCCCCAGAATGTATCCACGTTCTGCTGATGATGTGCTCAAGGCGTTAGAATGATTTTGCCGAATCATTCAGGTAGCAGGAAGGTATTTGATGATAAAAAAACGACCCTCATCGCTCCTCGGCCATGAAGGTCGTTCTCTGTCTCCCCCAATATATCGTGTCACAGGCGAGAGGTCATCAGGTTACACACTCACCATAACTTCTTCCTCAATAAATAATGGGGCCTTGTCTCGGAGCACGACTTTAATTTTTTTCACATCCTTGAATCGCCCTTTAATCAGTTCCTCTGACAGGGGATCGCCTAAAAGCTTTTGAAGAGTTCGCCGCATCGGTCTCGCCCCATATTGCGGCTGATATCCTTCATCAATCAGCCACAGCTTAACTTCTTCATCAATATCCAATGTTACATCGCGTTCCGCAAGCCGTTGATTCAATTCCTTAATCAGAATATCCATAATCTCAACGAGGTGCGTCTTTTCAAGAGGGTGAAAGACCACGAATTCATCAACACGATTCAAAAATTCAGGGCTGAAAGTACGCTTCAGCTCATCAAGCACCTCGGCCTTCATCCGTTTCCGACTGTCGGATATGCCTTCTTTTTGAAATCCGAGCGAGACACCCTTTTGAATCAACTTGGTTCCCAAATTTGAGGTCATCACAAGAATCGTATTTTTGAAATCGACTTTTCGACCTAAACTATCCGTCAACACACCATCGTCCAAGACCTGAAGCAACACATTAAAGATGTCTGGATGGGCCTTTTCAATTTCGTCAAACAAGACAACCGAATACGGGCGTCTCCGCACTTTCTCGGTTAATTGTCCACCTTCCTCGTACCCAACGTAGCCAGGAGGGGCACCAAACAACCGCGAACTGGTAAATTTTTCTTGATACTCGGACATATCAATTCTGATCAGAGAATCCTCGGAATTAAAAAGAAATTCAGCCAAGGCTCTCGCTAGCTCCGTTTTCCCAACACCGGTTGGGCCTAAGTAGATAAAGGATCCAATCGGCTTACGGGCATCTTTCAACCCGGCACGGGACCGCCGAATTGCCCGGCACACCGCAGAAATGGCCTCTTCCTGACCAATAATCCGTTTGTGTAGGAAATCCTCCATGTGAAGGAGCTTTTCGGTTTCCTCTTCTTCAAGTTTGAAAAGGGGAATGCCCGTAATCTTGGAGACCACGAAGCTGATATCTTCACCACTAATAATTGGTTTATTCTTCTCTTGGTTCTTTTTCCAATCGCGCTTGGCATCCTCCAACAACTTCCGAAGACGTTCTTCTTCTTCCCGAAACTTCACCGCCTCTTCAAAACTTTGGAGACCAATCGCTACTTCCTTTTCGCAAGCCACACGTTTTAATTCTTGTTCTAAGGACTTTAACTCCGGCGGCAATGCATACGACTGGAGTTTAGCTCGGGAACCTGTTTCATCGATCAGATCGATGGCTTTATCAGGAAGGAACCGATCAGTGATATATCGATCGGAAAGTTTCACGGCTTCTAGCACGGCCTCATCCGTAAATTCCACCCCATGATGTTCTTCATACCGATCGCGTAAACCATGAATGATTTTAATGGTTTCATCGAAGGATGGTGGATTCACATAAATCGATTGGAACCGCCGCTTGAGAGCACCATCTTTTTCAATGTGCTTGCGATATTCATCTAAGGTGGTTGCACCGATGCATTGGATTTCTCCACGGGATAAGGCTGGCTTGAGCATGTTCGCCGCGTCAATAGATCCTTCCGCCGCCCCTGCACCCACTAATGTATGCAGCTCATCGATAAATAAAATGATATTGCCTGCCTGAGCAATTTCTTTCATGACGACTTTCAGGCGTTCTTCAAATTGACCACGATACTTGGTACCTGCCACCAACGATCCCAAATCCAACGCAATGACCCGTCGGTTGAGTAAATTGTCAGGGACATCCATGGAGACAATGCGTTGCGCCAACCCCTCAACGATTGCCGTCTTTCCCACGCCCGATTCCCCAATCAAAGCCGGATTGTTTTTGGAACGTCGGCTCAGGATCTGAAGCACTCTCTCTATTTCATCGCCACGACCAATCACCGGGTCCAGCATTGATTCTTGAGCGAGCTGCGTCAGGTCTCTTCCAAATTCGTCAAGTGCCGGTGTGCTACTTTTCTTGTCTCGTTCACGAGTACCAGATTTTCGAAGAAAGGTGACAGTCAATTGTCGGGCCGTCAGCAAATTTCCACCAAGGCTTCTTAATACTTTCCCGCCAATTCCTTCTTCTTCCCGAAGAAGGCCTAAGAGAAGGTGTTCGCTCCCAATATGATTGTGACCTAGTAATCTTGCCTCTTCGACACCATATTCGATTACTTTTTTCACACGAGGGCTAAAAGGAATTTCTCCAAACGTGACCGTGGTGCCGCCACTTGGCAAATTCCGCTCAATCTCCAAACGGATTTGTTCAGGAGACAGCCCCATTTTTTTGATGATCATCAGAGCAATGCCATCGGATTCACGGAGAATAGCAAGCACAAGATGCTCCGTGCCCAGATAGTCATTCTGGTGACGTTCAGCCTCCTCGCGGGCCAGGATAATGATCTTTCGGCCTCTGTCCGTAAATCGTTCGAACATTTTCCCTCCTCCAGGGCAAGAAAATTTCGCGTATGCTAACGACCAACCCTAATGCGACACGATGAAAGTTTAGCCACCATCCATTCACACTGTCAAGGGTGCAGGCTATTGAGTATGCCTAGGTTTCCAGAATCATCGGGTTCCGTCAAGGGCCTCTATTTTCGACCACGAATTTCCATTGACTCAAGAGGCTGCACTCGATACAATTTTTGGTTCAGGTCACCAACCATCTGACCAAAGAGATATCATTAACTGCACCCGTTCTTCCCACCGTACAATCACTTTTCGTAAAATGACGGGTCGATCTTGAACACAATCGGCATTCTCACGAAACCCCAGTTTCCGGAATTAGAGATGGTGCTCAAGCAATTGGTGCACTGGCTTCAATCCCACAATAAGACAATCGTGCTCGGTTCCTCAGCCGCGGCACTCCTCCAGAAAAATAATTCTCATGGAGATCAAGCACTTGCCTCACAATCAGAACTGGTCATTGTCCTCGGAGGTGATGGGACCATGCTCAGTGCCGCCCGCTTGGTTGAATCACGTTGCACCCCAATTCTTGGGGTAAATATGGGCGGCCTTGGATTTCTAACCGAGGTCACGGTTGACAATCTGTATGACTCGCTGGAAAAAGTTTTTACTCAACAATTCTTCCTAGACAATCGTCTGCGTTTACAAGCTCGAATTTTCCACCAAGATAATCGTGAAGAGCAAAGCACGGCACTCAATGACATCGTGGTCAGCAAGGGTACTCTTGGACGAATGATCACAACCCACATTCAGGTCGACAAACAATTTGTCACTCACTTACGAGGCGATGGGATTATCGTGTCTTCTCCCACTGGTTCCACGGCCTATAGCATGTCGTCGGGAGGACCCATTCTCGACCCCTCGTTAGAGGCGCTCTTACTCACGCCTATTAGTCCGCATACGTTGACCCATCGCCCTCTTCTCGTCCCCAGCCATGTCTCTCTTGAGATCGCTCTTACCAGTGGGGTTGATGTTCGCGCCATATTCGATGGTCAGATTGGATTTGTCATGAATCAAGGGGACTCGATTTTTATCAGTGCATCCCCACATCGGACCCGCCTGATTCGTTTCCCAGACCGCACCTATTACGACGTCCTACGCAACAAACTCAAATGGGGAAACGGATAAGTTTTTCCATCAATTATTGATACGAGCAACACCGCTTGTTGACTCACCACCCTTCCGCTCTATAGGGAGGACTGTCCTAAATCGATAACCCCTCATCGGCAACTTGCCATAAAAACACAAGACTGAGTTATTGGACAAAAAACTGGACTGACTTCCCCCTTTAGATAGGGGGGAGAGGTTCGGCGAACCTCGAAAAGTCACTTTTGACTTTTGCTTAGGGGCCAAGAAGGTAGAACAGACCTGGACAATCCTCGATAACTACGGCAAGTATTGCCAAAACTCGCTTTAGAGATTAGGTGGAGGAAGTACCGTAATTACGTATATTTACGTAATTTATTACTCTGCGACTACGGTTGACACTCTGGACATTCGGTGCGCTCGGCAGAAGCGCAGAATTCATCGGATGTCAGCGGGAAAATCTGCTCACAGGTTTGGCATCGGCGAAGTGCAAAATATGCCTCACTATCATCGTGGATTTCACAAGGCAGCAACAGATCGAGAGGATCGTAGCCCAGGGTTTTCCCATCAGAAAATTTCACGACCGCTAATCGTATATTAAAATGTTGAAAAGCGCCTTCTGCCCCCTGTGCATCATTCGAGCCCCCAATGGCACAAACAGGTTGACCCAGAGGACGAACTGCTAGATCCTTCAACGTCCGTTGGGAATCCGTGGCTACGGCATATTCGACAGTGTCTTTTGAGTCAGCATTACTCATTAATGTTTAACCAAAGTACACAGTTAATTTAACAAACGGAGGACTTCGAACTTCTAGAAGGCGAGGAAAAACACCGTCAAGATAACCAGCCTTCACTGAAAGGAGCAGCAAGCAATCCATGGCACACATTACGATTTACCAAAAACCCACCTGTTCGACCTGCCGAAAAGTCCTTAAACTGGTTGAGGAAAGCGGGCAACCCTTTACCGCCATTAATTATTATGAGAAACCATTGACCAAAACAAGACTCAAAGAGCTACTCAAGAAAGGCGGGCTGAAAGCCAAAGAGGTGATGCGGGCAAAAGAAGATATCTACCAATCATTAGGCCTGGCCAAAACTGACAAGTCGGAAGACGAATTGATTGGCCTCATGATTGAGCATCCCGATCTCCTTCAGCGGCCTTTAGTGGAAAAGGGTAACAAAGTCATCATGGCTCGACCACCGGAAACGATCCAGCAAATCTTGTAGTTGCAAACGACTTTGGCAACTGACGAATACCCGCATGCAAAACTGAAGAAGAATCATAAATGGAAATCAGGCGCGAACCTGGATGGAATAGACTTTTTAATTTATCAAAGTTTGCGGGGTTTCGTCCCTGCAGACGAGGCACTTTTGCCGAAACAAAAGTGACTCGTCGCGCGGGGGGACACCCCGCATAATAATTCCTAATACAAACGACAATCCACAACGCCCTACGCTCACCAAGATGATTCCAAGTCACAGAAAACCAGGATCCCCGATGAAGGATGTCGGGGATGACAAATGCGGAGGACCTCTATGGGGACTCCGGTTCCGGGCCATCGGCTTCAGTACGGGGAATGGTGGAATCGGCGCGGAGGTATTGATAGGCTTCAATGATACGGCGTAATTCCGGCTCGGCACTGCGATCGCCATTATTAATATCGGGATGCAATTTTTTGGCTCGTTGCCGAAAGGCGCGGGTCACCGCAGCCATGGAGCAACCGAATTCTAGGCCTAAGGCTTTGTACGCTTCATCATGCGAGTTGATTTCTCCTCGGGACGCCATAGGATCGGCGCTACCTCCTCCAGTCGCCCGTTTAAAGAAATCAAACAGATTTATTTTTCGGCGTCGTCGTTTAGGTCGTTGGTAAATTTCGCTATCGAACTCTTCAAACCGATCTTCGACGAATTCCAAGCGGGCGTCTAAACGTTGCGCATGACTCACCTCCACGACCTCATCTAATTCTTCTTCAATAATCGCAATCATGCGCTCAACTTCCTCCAACCCGTTTTCGACGTGAATATAGCTCTCCGCACGCTCCATCATCATGGTGTCGATCGCAAAATCCATGCTGGTTTCTGCCTTGGACTTCAATTCGTGAATCCGGCGGCGCATGCCGGAAAAGTAACGGGCCTTGGCTCGTTTATCAAACGCCATATCATCTCCAAACAGTCATCAGACAACCCAAAAGCCATTGTTGTATTCATGAAAAAGATACGCATTATAGCATAAAGTCTTTTCAAACTCTGCGGAACGGCAGACCGTTGTCTTACCCTGATCTGCAGCATCATTGCCCGGTCTTCTTGATCAATGCTAAAGTGCCAACTCTCTTGAACCGGTTGAGTTTAAGTGGAATTTGGCATCATTATTCATGATTTCATTTCACAAGGGGAACGTGCCGTGAAGAGGTTGTTGGGAATGTTGATCAGTCTTGGATTAGTATTGGGCATGACCACGCACAGTGTCGGCCGTGAATCCAGCGGGGTACGGACAGGCCGGAGGGGAATTTAACATTAAAATTCCACGAGTTCCGGCAAGCGAACGCGCAAAAGCTAAAAGAATGAAATCCCCATTTGAAGCCACACCTGAGATCCTGGCCGAAGGAAAAAAATCTTTTTAGGAGTTGGCGGCTGCGTGAGGTGTCATGGACCAGAAGGAAAGGGTGACGGACAAGCGGCGAGCAACCTCCCAATCCAACCACGAAACTTTACAAACCCAAAATTCAAAAAGTTGCGCAAACCCGGGAAATTGATGTGGGTCCTCAAAAACGGCAGCATGGGCCAAACCGGTCGAGTTCCAGGAAACGGCATGCTTCCTGTGGTACAACCCAAAGGGTTTATTACGAAAGAGCAAGGCTGGAAAGCCCTTCTCTACGAATTGAGTGGGGGGGGGGGGGGGGATAAACCAGTTTTGAATCACCCAGCCTACCAAGCACGGTGTGCCTGGATTGACTAGCATTCGATTCTTTCAGCCATTCTTGTTGTAAAAGGCCCGTGAGGAAACTCACTGTTTTCTCACGGGTTTTCTATTATTGTCAGGACAAACGCGTTCATTGACATCCCCAACGCCCAGGGGTACACTTTTTCATTTTTAGGACTCCAATCTGTGCCCTCCAAATCCGAATTCGTCCACCTTCATCTCCACACCCACTACAGCCTACTTGATGGTGTCAACCAGCTGAACCCGCTGCTGACGCAAGTTCGAGAATTTGGCCAATCCGCCGTCGCCATGACGGACCACGGCAACCTCTTTGGTGCCATTGATTTTTACCAAAAAGCCCAAGCCCACGGCGTAAAACCCATTATTGGATGTGAAGCCTATCTTGCTCCGGGCAATCGCCGGCAACGCGAAGGGCTCCTCGCTCACAACGACTATTACCACCTGATCCTGCTGGCGACCAATCTGAAGGGCTACCACAACCTGATCAAGCTCTCAAGCAAGGCCTATCTCGAAGGATTCTATTACAAGCCACGAATGGACAAAGAGCTCCTTCAAGAACACCACGAGGGGATCATTGCCTTATCCGGCTGCCTGAGCGGCGAAGTGCCCCAACTGATTGGCAAAGAAGACATGGAGGCCGCAGCGCGGACCGCTGGCGAATATCAAGAACTGTTTGGCAAGGATCATTATTATTTGGAAGTCCAAGCGAATGGTCTTGACCAGCAATTAATTGCGAATCGAGGGTTGATTGACATTCATAAAAAGCTGGGCATCCCGATGGTTGGCACGAACGATTGCCACTATCTCAAAAAGGAAGATGCCCGACCACATGAAATCATGTTGTGTTTGCAAACAGGGAAAACGTTAAAAGATACCAACCGCATGAAGTTCGACACGGACCAGCTCTATGTGAAATCCACAGAAGAAATGGTTGCGGAATTTTCCGAACTCCCCGACGCGGTACTCAACACGAGCCGCATTACGGAGCAATGCAATCTTGATCTGTCCTTTGGCTCAACATTTCTGCCTCACTACCATCCACCGGAAGGCATGACGCGCGAAGCGTATCTGCAAAAATTGGCGGAAGATGGCTTGGTTGAACGCCTGAAGGCTCGTCCATCCAGCCTTCCTCGAGAAGTGTATGACCTGCGCCTCAAAGAAGAATTGGCTGTGCTCACAACCATGGGCTATGCCGGATATTTTTTAATCGTCTGGGACATTATCAAATTCGCCCGCGCACGTGGCATTCCAGTTGGACCAGGACGAGGATCCGCCGCCGGCAGCCTCATCGCCTATGCGCTGCGCATCACAGACTTAGACCCACTCGCCTACAACCTACTCTTTGAACGATTTCTCAATCCCGAACGAGTCAGCATGCCTGATATCGACATGGATTTTTGCCAGGACCGGCGGAGTGAGGTAATCAACTATGTCATCGATAAATATGGTGAGGATCATGTCTGCCAAATCATCACCTTTGGGACTCTAGGGGCGAGAGCCGCGATTCGAGATGTGGGTCGGGTGTTGGACATTCCCTACGCGGAAGTCGATCGAGTGGCCAAACTCGTTCCCACACAACTGAATATCACCTTGAAGGACGCGTTGGCCCAGGAGCCCAAACTTCAAGAGCTCGTCGATAACGACCCACGCATGACCGAACTCATGACGACAGCCAGATCCCTTGAAGGACTCGCGCGACATGCCTCGACCCACGCAGCCGGTGTGGTCATTTCCCAAAAACCCCTGATGGAACACGTCCCGCTGTACAAGACGGCGAACGACGAAATCGTGACCCAATATTCGATGACCGACATTGAAAAAGTCGGGTTGGTCAAGTTCGACTTTCTCGGGTTAAAAACACTGACCATGATTCAACACGCCGTGACCATGGTCAATCAAAGACGACCCCCCGACCAAGCCTTAGACCTTGATCAACAGGCTCCGAATGATGCCGCCACCTATGCACTGCTCGCTTCAGGCAAAACCACCGGCATTTTTCAATTGGAAAGTTCGGGGATGCGAAATCTGCTTGTGCGTATTAAGCCCGAATACTTTGAAGACCTCATCGCCATCCTGGCCCTGTATCGGCCCGGACCTTTGGAAAGTGGGATGGTCGATGACTTCATCAAACGCAAACGCGATCCCTCTACAGTTGTCTACGACCCTCCTGAGCTCGAGCCCATTCTTAAAGAAACGTACGGGGTCATCGTCTATCAAGAACAGGTCATGGCAATTGCCAACCGCATGGCCGGATTCAGTTTGGGCCAAGCTGACTTGCTTCGCCGCGCCATGGGCAAGAAAAAACATGACGAAATGGCCAAGCAAAAAGAACTTTTTATTGAAGGGGCCACCAAGAATGGCTTTACCGCCACGAAAGCGGAAAAGATTTTCGATCAAATGGCGTACTTTGCCGGCTACGGTTTCAACAAGTCCCATTCGGCAGCCTATGCGGTGGTAACGTTCCAAACCGCCTATTTGAAGGCGAATTTTCCAACCGAATTCATGGCGGCCCTTCTCACCATTGAAATGGGCAACATGGACAAGATGGTTGGGTATTTCACCGATTGCCGTGAACTCGGTATCCCAATTCTCCCTCCCGATGTGAACCAGAGCCAAAAGAACTTCAATGTTGTGGACACGAGCATTCGATTCGGGCTTGCGGCGATTAAGAACGTTGGCGGTGCCGCAGTCGAATTGATCATTGCCAGTCGAGAAGCCGACGGTGCCTTTTCCTCATTTCTAGATTTTTGCACCCGCGTTGATCTGCAAAAAGTGAATAAACGCGTATTAGAAGGGCTGATCAAAGTCGGAGCGTTCGACTCGATGAAAGCCGTCCGGGCACAATTGATGGCCGGGATGGATTCCATCCTAGAGGAAGCATCGTCCATTCAGCGGGAGCGCGAGCTCGGACAGACAAACTTATTCGCAGCCTTCGAAGAGGAACCAGCAACCTCATCATCGGGAAGCACGTGGTCTCGCCCGCTCCCGCAGGTCAAGGAATGGTCGCAGGAACAATTGATTCAATACGAGCGACAGCTCACGGGGTTTTACATCACGGCCCACCCACTCACGAGGCATGTCGAAGCCATCCGACTTCTGTCCACGCACCACAGCGGAACGTTGCATGAAGCTCCAGAGGGCAAAGAAGTGAAACTCTGTGGAGTCATTGGAACGATCAAATCCACCACGACCAAAAAAGGCAACCGCATGGCCTATGTGCAAATTGAAGACTTGCAAGGATTGGTTGAAGTCATTGTCTTTCCTGAACTGTTTCAAAAATCAGAGGAATTCATCGTGGCCGAAGCCGTGGTTCACATCACCGGCACCATTGATAAAATGGATACGGGTTCACGGATCAAAGCGACAAAACTGGAACCGCTGCACGACTTGCAAACCAAAGCGGTGAAACGCGTCACTCTTCGCCTGCAAGAGCATCCGGACACCTGGGTCAACTTGCCAAAATTGCAAGAGGTCCTGCGCCAACATCCTGGGTCCGCGCCCATTTCATTCCAATTTCAATTATCCTCGAATCTCGAGGCCGATAGCACGCCTATTCCTGACCTTACCGTGTTACCCAGCGAACACTTGGTCGATGACATTGAACGCATTCTCGGAAAAGAATCAGTGACCTTTCACCATCACGTGTAATGGGTTCATTCACACATGCGCACTTTTTTAGATTTTGAACAGCCACTGAAAGAACTGGAAGAGCGGATTGAAAAGGTTAGGAAATCCAGTTCCGACAAAAAAAGCGGGCCGCGCCTCATCCGCATGTTGCAAGGTCAATTAACAAAAAAAGAAATGGAAATTTTTGGCAGCCTTACGCCATGGCAGCAAGCCCAAATCGCACGTCACCCGGAACGGCCGGCCACGCTTACATACATTGAAGCCTTTTGCCAAGACTTTGTTGAGCTACACGGAGATCGAAACTTTGGTGACGATCAAGCCATTGTTTGCGGATTTGCCACTTTCGAAGGGCGTTCAATCTGTGTCATCGGCCACGAAAAAGGGCAGGGCTTAAAAGGCCGCGTCAAACGAAATTTTGGCATGGCCAACCCCGAAGGCTACCGAAAATCGCTTCGACTGATGCGACTCGCAGAAAAGTTCGGACGGCCCATCGTGACCTTCATTGACACCCCAGGAGCCTACCCCGGTGTGGGGGCCGAAGAACGAGGCCAAGCCGAAGCGATTGCCAGAAACCTTTTTGTCATGGCAAGACTCCAAGTGCCCATCGTTGCAGTCATTACCGGTGAGGGAGGAAGTGGGGGTGCGTTAGCGCTAGGAGTAGCCGACCGCGTCCTTATTTTGGAAAATTCGATCTATTCCGTCATCAGCCCGGAAGGATGCGCCGCCATTCTCTGGAACGATCCGGCCAAAACTGCGGAAGCTGCAGCCGCGCTAAAAATGAACAGCTCGGATTTATTGAAACTCGGCATTGTGGATGAAGTGATTCCCGAACCCCTAGGAGGCGCTCATCGAGACGTCGAAGTCATGGCGAAACAATTAGCCACATCCCTTCAAACCCATCTCAAGCAGTTAGAAAAACAAAAGAAAGACAAACTCATCTCTACTCGAGAAGAAAAATACCGCCGCATGTCCGTGCTCGCCAACTCGTAATCTCAAACAGACTTCTCTCTGTTCCCTTCAGTGCTTTGATAATCCATTTTTACGTCGGATCTGACCTTTCATTTCCCATTAAACAAAATTGGATGGTTCTCCGGTTAACTCCGGTTGAGGCAGTTGCGACTATGCAGGCATGGGTCGTCCCGAGTA
>CAYMQW010000001.1:0-28368 GCA_964392595.1 uncultured Nitrospiraceae bacterium | reverse complement strand
CGGTCTTTTTCAACACACCCGCAGGGAGGGAGACAGCATGAACCTTTCGACGAGGATCGCAGGGGTGACCTTCCCGACGTGTTTCATGAATGCGGCTGGAGCATGTTGCGTGACACAAGATGAGTTGGAAGCGCTGGGCGAGTCCAATACCGGTGCGATTGTCACGAAATCCATGACCCCTCAACCGCGGGATGGCAATCCTGGTCCACGGTATCGCAGCTTTCCCGGCGGGTCGATCAACTCGATGGGCCTGCCAAACTTGGGCTATCCTGCCTACGCAAAGTTGATCCCGGAGCTTCGGCGGTTCGAAAAACCTATCGTGGCCAGTATCGCGGGCTTGAATCCTCAAGATTTTCTCGAGGCCGCCAAAGCCATAGAACTCGCCAAACCAGACTTGGTTGAGGTTAACCTTTCCTGTCCCAATCTTCCGGGAGAACCCCAGATTGCCTATGATATCGAAGCCTCCAGGCGGATTTTGCTCGAACTTCAAGAATGCCTCACCATTCCCATGGGCGTGAAACTGCCACCGTATTTTGACCCTGTTCACCATGAAGCCATGGCAACTATGCTGAAAGGCGTCAATGTGTCCTTTTTGTCACTGATTAACTCGGTGGGCAATGGGCTGGTGGTCGACCCGGAATCGGAAACCGTGGTGATAAAACCAAAAGGAGGGTTTGGAGGGATTGGCGGAACGATGATTAAACCCGTGGCATTGGCCAATGTGCGGGCGTTTTGGAAGTTATTTCAGGGACGCATGCCGATCATTGGCGTAGGAGGGGTTGTGACGGGAACGGACGCGTTCGAGCATCTGCTCTGCGGCGCCTCGGCTGTTCAGGTGGGCACGACCTTGGTCGAAGAAGGTCTGCGCGCATTCAACCGTCTTGAACAAGAGTTGTCCGAGGTCCTAACCAAGAAAGGCTATGCTTCGGTTGATGAGTGCCGAGGGCAGCTCAAAGAATTGTGAATTGTTTTCGTATTGTCCAAAAGCGAGGGTGAGGCGGAGAGTGATTATTTGTTAGGACCGGAATTTTTGGGGATGAGGCGTAAGAGAAGACCTTGCCGAAGGAGTTGGGCGACGTTTCGCACCCGAAGGCGACGCATCAGATTGAATCGATGGACTTCAACCGTTCGCACGCTAATATCCAACTGTTGCCCGATTTCTCGATTGGTATGCCCGAGAGCCACCAATTTGAGAATTTCTTTTTGACGAGTCGTTAACGAAAACGCATCGTCCTTTTTTTCGCGCACACCACTCTTCAGGTCAAGGATTTTTTCTTTTGCTTTAGCCATGGAATGATACCTGTATGAATGAAAGCGAAAATAAGATCCATCTATTTACCAAAATTACCCCCCCTCACTCAACTGTCCCTATTGACGCATGTTTTATCCGGTCCTGAACCTGGCATTTCACCATATTTTGAGCCGACCCCTGCGTACAGTGCTCACGATTTTTGGGGTTGGAATCGGTGTGTCGGCAGCGATTGCCATGTCGGTGGCGAATGATGAAATCTTTCAATCATTCGAAAAAACCGTCACCCAAGTGGTGGGAAACGCCACGATTCATGTCACCGCTACAGAGGGCTTGCTCGATGAACAGGTCGTGACTTCCATTCGAAAGCATCCAGGAGTGGAATCAGCCAGCCCCGTAATCTCTCTTTCTGCAAAGATTCAGCTTCCAGAACGCGACGCGCAATTCTTGCGTATCCATGCCGTTGACCTGTTGGAATGGCTCGCTACCGATAGCCTTAAATTTTCCACTGCTGACTCCACGAATTCCTCTCTGGATTATCTTTTGAAACCCGACGTGATTTTTCTTCATCAGGAAACTGCGAACCGACTCAACCTTCAGGTGGAAGATTCTCTGACTCTGGTCGTTGAAAACCATCCATACGAGGTGACAGTGGGAGGGGTGTTTGACGCAACCCAAAAAGGACAACTGTGGGATTCGCTGGCTGTGATGGATATCGCCGCCGCGCAAACGCTGTTTAATCTTGTGGGCTATGTGGATCGGTTGGATCTGGTGACGTTTCCCAATGTGGCCATCGATGAAATAATCCAAGAATTACAACACACCGTAGGCCCCAGGGTCTCTGTCGGACGGCCTTCTCAACGAAATCAACAGGTTGAGCGAATGCTCAGGTCGTTTCAACTGAATTTAACCACCTTGAGTATGGTCGGTCTGTTCGTGGGGGTCTTTCTCGTCTACAACGCGGTTGGTTTTTCGGTAGTCCAATATCGTCGGGAAATCGGGATTCTTCGGGCGCTCGGCATGTTTCGTCGTCAGATTGCCTTGCTGTTTCTGGGGGAGGCTTCTGTTGTGGGTTTGTTGGGTGGAGCGATTGGGACTGCCTTAGGTGTGTTCTTCGCGAAATTCCTTGTGGTGCTGGAAAGCCAAACGGTTTCGGAACTATATACCTCGGTTGCGGTTGGGTCAGTCGAGCTTACCCCTGCTTTGTTTGCAGGAGGCTGTGTCTTAGGACTGGTCCTCTCAATCCTGGGGGCGCTGGGTCCATGCTGGGAAGCCAGCCGCACTGAGCCAGCTCGAGCACTCGCTCCTGGTCAGTATGAAGACACTAGGCAAAATCGCTATGGAGTGTTCACCGGGATAGCGGTGGTTCTGTTTCTGTTAGCTTTCGGCCTGTCGATGCTGTCGCCCGTGAATGGCATTCCCGTGTATGGCTATGCCGCAGCGTTTTGTCTCTTGCTGGCCTGTACATGTCTAGCGCCACTGTGTATTCACGCGCTTCGGGGAGTCATGAATTTGCCGTTTAAGTCTTCCTTTGGTTTGTCAGCGCATTTGGCTGCCGATCAAATTATTCGAACACCAGGACGAAATAGCATGACCCTCTCTGCGCTGATGGTCGGCATTGCGATAATGGTTGGCGTTGGCGTCATGATCCAAAGTTTTCGTGCGACTGTGGAAACCTGGATCGATCAAACCATGATTGCGGATCTGATCGTGACGCCGCAGACGGATGTGCTGGAGTCGAGTCAAGCTGTGGGTGCCTCGCATTTTTCCGAGTCGTTTCAATTGGCAGCATCTCAGGTACCTGGGGTCGCGGCGGTAGATCCCTATCGGCAGGTCCGCATTCAAGTCGGTTCAACGACAATCATTCTTGTGGCCCGCGATTTTCACGTTCATGCCGATCGGAGCCAGTACTTGTTTGTCGATGGCGACTCGGATACACGATTGCAAGAAGCGCTAAAGAAGAACGGCGTAATCGTCTCCGAAGTGTTGGCAAGACGATTAGAAATCGAAGTCGGAGAGTCGTTGATGTTGCCGACGGAGCAAGGGCCCCATGGCTTTCCAGTCGTAGGAATTTTCTACGACTACGCCACGGATGGCGGAAAAGTAGTCATGGATCGAACGCTGTATAAAAAGTTTTGGGGTGATGCGTCAGCGTCAGTCCTGGCCATTTATCGAGATCCGAATATCACATCAGAAGTACTTCGAGAACGGCTGAATACGGCACTAAATCCCTTCATGCCAATTACCACGATCAGCAATCAAGAGCTACGAGCGGAGATCCTCGAAATTTTCGACCGCACCTTTCGAGTCACGCATGGCTTGGAACTCATTGCGGTGATCGTTGGGCTGTTGGGTATCGTCAATACCTTGCTCACCGCAATCATCGAACGCCAACGAGAGTTCGCTACGTATCGCGCTATTGGAGCCGGAGTGCGCCAAATTCAAGCCATGGTGTTGTGGGAATCACTCATTCTCGGCGCAATCGGCGCCGTCCTAGGCTTATTGGCCGGCCTACTCTTGGCCGCCCTACTCATCTTCGTCATCAACAAACAATCCTTCGGATGGACAATCCAGTTTGTAGTGTCCTGGGGCACCTTAGTCGGCGCAGTAACGGTCGCCGGCCTAGCCGCAATCGTAGCCGGCTACCTCCCAGCCCGCTGGGTCACCAAAGGCGTCATCGCGGAAGGTTTGCGGTATGAGTGATTGCGCAGCACTGCCACCTCGAAATCCCCTGCATACCGGCTTTACTCCAGTTATCACTAGATCTTGAGGGTAGTCTGAGTTTTATATTCGCAAAGCACTTCATAGTGGGGTCACTGGAGTTAAGCCGGCATGCAGGCGAAATCCGTCTTCGTCTTCGACAATATTGAGTTCGCCCACTTGAAATCACACACTGTGACTTCAAGTGGGGGCGCCCTCCGTCGTGTGACACCCTTCATCTTCACCGAAGAGGGAGGGAGAAATCTTTCTGCTCCCAGTAATTCCCGACATTCCTAATCGGGAATCCACCTTTTCAGTTTCCCCCTGCCTTGATAGATTTTCCACCAAATTTAGGTTCAAACTGACCACTGAGGAAACCGCACGTCTAAGGTCGCAAATTGTGACCTTAAAGAAGGGACGTGGAGAACATCGAAAATACTGGCTCTATGCGTTTGCAAACGCAATACTCATGTCTAACCCCAATTCTTCACTAAAGAAGGGCCACAGCCTGTGGCACAAATCACAGGTTCAACTCCTGAGAATGGCGGTATGCAGAAAGTAAGCCAAGCTTCCATTTGACGGGTGATGGGTAGTCCCCTCCATTCGTGCTGAGGTTCTCGAAGCATGAACGGAGCCACAACGGTTGGGCTTGTGATTCAAGTAAAATGCTGGAGGATAACTATGGAGGTCCCCACTTTGGAAAATTTAAATAAAAAGATTTAAAATGCCCATTTGGACTGGCAATCACCCAACGAAGAAATGAAAACTCTCACAATCAGAAAAATTCCTGAGGCTGTTCTCGTTCGGATTAAATCTGTCGCCAGTTTGAAGAATTACTCCATGGAACAGGAAGTGCGCGAACTGTTGATAAAAAAGTATGCTGCTACTCATGATATTGCAGCACGGATACGAAAACGCTGGAAGGAATTGCCTAAGACCAGTTCTGCCCAATTAAAGGCCTGGCGTAAAAGCGGGCAACTGTAAATAGACACAAAATTGCGCAAAAAGTTTCAAGACCAGACCATCTCACCATTTGATATTCTTGCCAATCTATCCTGATAAAAAGAGAAAATCGATGTGGTCGCAAATTGCGACCACAAAGGCGAAATCTTTAAGATCACAATTTGCGATCTTAAAACATGGCCGTGGGCAACATCGGTAAAGGCTTGCGGTATGAGTGAGATGTTGGGTGCAGAGTTTATTTGCACCTACCATTTGTTTATACTCACCCCTAGGAAGTGAGCCACCATTCATTAAAATCACATATGCTGGATTCAATTTCATTTCTATCTGACGTCATGACCACACCTGAAGACAAAACCCGAAAATATTTAGACGATCTTCCTTCTCAGGCGAAGTGGTTCCCCACAGAGAAATGGGTATTTTACGGCCCAAATGATCACTGACTACCACGCAAAATATTTCGCGTACGAGCTGACAAAGAGGTGCTCATCGGACAACATTGAAAAGTTGGCTGGAGCCGTTGCCAGCGCTCAGGTGGACCTGAACCCACATCAAGTGGACGCGGCGCTCTTCGCCTTTAACTCGCCGCTCTCACGAGGGGCGCTGTTGGCGGACGAAGTCGGTCTTGGAAAGACCATCGAGGCGGGGCTAGTCCTTTCGCAGAAGTGGGCTGAGCGGCAGCGGCGTTTGCTGGTCATCACTCCATCCAATCTCCGCAAACAATGGCACCAGGAATTGACGGAAAAGTTCTTCTTGCCCTGCCAGATATTGGAGTCAAAGCCATACAACCAAGCAATTAAGCAGGGTAACTTTCGCCCTTTCGAGATAAAAGACCACATCGTCATATGCTCCTATCAATTCGCTCGCAACAAGGCGGCCGATGTTGCAACAACATCATGGGATCTTGTTGTCATTGACGAAGCCCATCGGCTGCGCAATGTTTACAAGCCGTCGAATGTCATCGCCAACACGCTGAAGTGGGCGCTGAAGGACCGTCGCAAACTTTTACTGACGGCAACACCATTGCAGAACTCGCTCCTCGAACTCTTCGGCCTCGTCAGTATCATTGACGAACGCACCTTCGGGGATCTCAAGAGCTTTCGCGAGCAGTTTGCAAATCTGACCCAGGCGCAGGTGTTCCAAACGCTCAAGGCACGACTGAAACCACTGTGTCATCGCACACTGCGCAGGCAGGTCACCGCCTACATTCCATTCACGAAGCGACTGCCGCTGGTCGAAGAGTTCACCCCGGAGGAAAGCGAAGACCGCCTATACGATTTGGTATCGGAGTATCTGCGCCGCCCGAATCTCCATGCTCTACCGGCCAGCCAACGCTCGCTGATAACAATGGTGCTGCGCAAGTTGCTCGCCTCTTCAAGTTTTGCCATTGCGGGCGCGCTGACGTCCATTTCCAACCGACTCAAAGTCAAGCTACGCAAGCAAGAACCAACTGAGCCGATGGAAGAGGAACTTGACCGAGACTACGAAGCGCTGAACGAGACCGCCGAGGAGTGGGGAGTAGAACAACCCGCCGATCCGCTCTCAGAATCTGATCGTGCGGCCATCGAGGCTGAAATCGCCGATCTTGACGGTTTCGCCAGACTCGCCACGTCCATCGAGCACAACGCAAAGGGGAAGTCGCTGGTCAAAGCGCTGACCGTTGCCTTTGCCAAGGCCGCCGAAATTAAGGCAGCGCAAAAGGCAATCATCTTTACCGAATCGAGGAAAACGCAGAACTATCTGCTTCGCGTACTGGAAGACAGTCCCTGGAAGGATGGCATCGTCCTCTTTAACGGGTCGAACACGGACGACAGATCCAAGTCGATCTACGCGGCTTGGCTAGATCGACATCAGGGAACTGACCACGTCTCCGGGTCCAAGACCGCCGACATGCGCTCGGCCCTCGTGGATTACTTTCGCGAAGAAGGCCGGATCATGATCGCCACCGAGGCAGGCGCGGAAGGCATCAACCTCCAGTTTTGCTCGCTGGTGGTGAACTACGATCTCCCGTGGAATCCCCAGCGCATCGAACAGCGGATAGGCCGCTGTCATCGCTACGGTCAGAAGCACGACGTGGTGGTGGTGAACTTTCTCAACCGGAAGAACGAAGCTGACAAACGCGTATTTGAACTCCTATCCGAAAAATTCAAACTCTTCGAGGGAGTATTCGGCGCCAGCGACGAAGTGCTCGGTGCCATCGAGTCCGGCGTAGATTTTGAAAAGCGTATCGCCAGCATCTATCAACGCTGCCGTAAGGCGGAGGAGATTAGGACCGCATTCGACCAGCTCCAACTCGAACTGAGCTTCGAAATTAACGAAGCCATGACGAAGACACGCCGCCAACTGCTGGAGAATTTCGACGACGAAGTTCGCGAGAAGCTCCGTGTGCAAGATGAGGCCTCTAAGGCTTTTCTGAACCGCTATGAGCAACTCCTTATGCGGCTCACACGGTATGAGTTGAATGGCCACGCCAAGTTTTTGGGCGAGTCTTCATTTCAACTAGATGCTTCACCGTTTGGAGGTGATATTCCCACAGGTCTGTACGAGCTGCCGCGCCGGTCAGGAGAAGCGCACACGTACCGCTTGAACCACCCGCTGGCCGAGGCCGTCATCGCGCAAGCCAAAAGCCGTGAGTTGCCAATTGCTGAACTGCAATTCAACTATAGTGACCACGACGGCAAGATCAGCATACTAAAGCCCTTCTGTGGCCAAAGCGGCTATCTTGCCCTGTCCCTATTCACCATCGAATCACTCGATCAAGCCGAGGATCACCTCATCTTCGCAGCAGTGACGGATACTGGAAATTCATTGGATGAAGAAGTTGCCCGTCGTCTTATCTCGCTACCAGGGGAAGTGGGACAAGGGGTAGTACCAGCACTGTCCGGTGACCTTGATGGAATAACCCAGAAGCGTCAGACCGAAATTCAGGGTACGATCTCTGAGCGCAACGCCCGTTTTTTCGAGGCC
This sequence comes from uncultured Nitrospiraceae bacterium, assembly GCA_964392595.1. Taxonomy (GTDB): domain Bacteria; phylum Nitrospirota; class Nitrospiria; order Nitrospirales; family UBA8639; genus Nitronereus. Next base: position 20,489 of record CAYMQW010000001.1, on the reverse strand, counting down.
GAAGCGGAAAAACTCGACGGCTGGGCTGATGATCTGAAGCTGGGCCTAGAACGCGAGATCAAGGAATTCGATCGCCAAATCAAAGAAGCCCGCCGGGCAGCCACTGTGGCCCTCACGCTGGAAGAGAAACTGGCCGGTCAAAAGCAAATTAAGGCGTTGGAAGCCCAGCGCAACGAAAAGCGCCGCTCGCTCTTCGATGCTCAGGATAAGGTGGACAAGCAACGCGAAGAACTCATTGCGAACATTGAAGGGAAACTCACTCAAGAAGTAACAGTCAGCCGACTCTTCACGATCCGCTGGACGGTACATTAACCCTATGCCGACACGAGAAGAACAAGTATCACAAATTGAGTCTGCACTCCGCCACCGCTTCTTCTCCCTTGTACCAAAGGTGGAAAAGCCCGAGCGCGCCAGTTGGAACGAGGAGCGCCACGATATAGATCGGCTTTCCCGGGCCCTAGCTGCTTATACCTTAGTAGGGATGTGCGCCATAGACGACACCACGGCTGCTGCCGCAATCACAGATGGAACAAATGATGGGGGAATTGATGCTCTTTATTTTGAACGTGCTGGCAACCGATTGCTTTTAGTTCAATCGAAATTCAAGCGCACCGGCACCGCCATTTCCCAGGACGAAAACCTGAAGACCATCAATGGTTTCAAGGCCCTTCAAGAACGACGTTTTGACGAATTCAATGAAGCGTTCCGGAACAGAATGGACGAGATCGAAGCTGCCCTTGACACACCAGGAGTAAAGATTGAGTTGGTGCTTGTGTTTCTTGGCGATAACCTTGGCCAGCACGTCAGCAATGATCTCAATGCACTTCAGGCCAGCATGAATATCTTCAACGAACGAATGAATTGGAAACAAGTTGGGCTAGCATCAATCTACTCTTGGCTCGTCGCGGAACAGACGCCGACATCGGTGGACGCACAGATCACGTTGGAGAGCTGGGCAACCATTACGGCCCCGCACAAAGCCGTATATGGCTTGATTACTGCCTCCTCTCTCGCTCAACTTGTCGAGGAGCACGGAAAAGCTCTTTTTGAACGCAATATTCGGCATTACCTTGGATCGATTGGTGTGAATACAGCCATTGAAGAAACAGTTCGTCGCCGACCTGGTGAATTTTTCTATCTTAACAATGGCATCACCGCAGTAGCTGAATCCATCACGCAGGGGGGCGGAACTGGTGCCCGGTGCATTTTTGGCCTTAAGAACGTTTCTATCGTTAACGGCGCTCAGACTGCGGGGGCCATTACCAATGCCTCTATTGGCGGAATCCTTTCTGTAGATGCGAAACTGCTGATAACCATCATTGAAATTGGAGCAGCAGAGGCAGACATAGCACTAAGGATCACGAGGGCACGCAACCATCAGAATGTGGTTCGCGGGGTGGATTTCGCTGCCCTTGATCAAAAACATGAACGATTAAGACGAGAGCTGGCAATGGTGGGAGTTACCTATCACTATCGACCATCAGCCGAAGCCCGCGTACGCCGAGACGATGCGTTTACATTGGAGGAAGCAGCCATGGCTCTCGCGTGTCTATCCATCTCGGTTTTAACGCGAGACGAAGTTTTAGCCCAGAGAATTTCTGGGCAACGAATAAACAATGCGATTGAATATATCGTTGCTGCGAAAAGAGAAATAGGTCGCTTGTGGGAACAAGAAGGCACGTATTACAGCCAACTCTTTCCCGCCACACTTTCCGGATTTCGCATGTATCGCTACGTGCAAATTTATCGATTTCTCGATAAGATCCTGGCCGATACCGAGCGCTCGGAGAATGTCTACTCACGGCGTATGTTTTTCCGACACGGCCGCTACTTTATTATGACATTGGTTGCACATGGCTCTGCCGAAGTAATCAATAGACCGGAACTCATGCTATCCTCACCCGATCAAATACTGCTCTCCCAGCGCATCAATCAAGTTGCCGAACTTATATACGCACAGTCACAGCCCCTGCTGGCGGATAAGGGGTATCTGTCCATTTTCCGTAACTTAACAGATTCACACCCCCTTGCGGATGATGTTCTGCAGCGTCTGGCTCAACAAGACTCGCTGCAACGATCTGCGCCACCAGTCACGAACGAAACCTCATCAAGTCAATAACTCCCGGGAAATTCTTGAGAATGACTAAGAAACAAAAACTCGAACTCACGTGGATTGGGAAGGAGAATCGGCCGAAGCTTGAGCCGCGGATTCTTCTGGAAGATCCGGAGAAGTCCTACCATGCTTCACATCGGGTAACTGACCACGACCTGTTCGACAACCGACTCATCTTCGGCGATAACCTGCTTGCCCTCAAGGCGCTTGAGCAGGAGTTCGCGGGGAAGATCAAGTGCATCTATATCGATCCACCATTCAATACCGGATCTGCCTTTGAACACTATGACGATGGGCTAGAACATTCCATATGGCTTGCCGTCATGAGGGATCGTCTGGAATTTTTTCAAAAGCTATTGGCCAATGATGGCCTTATCTTCGTCCAAATAGATTACCGGGAAGGCGCCAGGCTTAAGGTCCTCATGGACGAAATCTTTGGTTCATCATGTTTCAAGAACGAGATAGTTGTAAGGCGGGGAACTAAGAACGTTCAATCACAGTTTGAAACTATTGATGCTCTTTCGACCGGACATGATACAGTCTACCTCTATGCTAAATCTATGGATACAAGGCTACCGAAATTACAAGCCTTAGTTGAGGAGGGCGAGCCTGGAAAATGGGACACATTTTGGCGTGGCACTGAAAGGCCAACCATGCGGTATGAAATATTTGGCATTAAGCCCGAAACTGGTCAATGGCGCTGGAGTGAAGAGCGTGGACATAGGGCCAAGAAGAATTACGAGATATACGTTGAAGATTATGCCAATGGCTCCTCGCTGGACGAATACTATGGGCTGAAGAAACAGGAATTAGGAATCGAATTGGATTTCGTACGTTTAGGACCTGAAAAAACAGTTCAGTACTATGTCTCACCTCGTAATTACAAAATTCTTTCAGATGTTTGGATGGATGTTCGCACATCGGGAAAGGTGACCGACTTCTCGCACGAAAAGCACGAGGAACTCCTAGAAAGGATTATTAGATGGAGCACATCCGCAGGTGATTGGGTCTTGGACTCTTTTGCAGGCTCAGGCAGTACTTGTGCAACAGCTCATAAAATGGGGCGTCGCTGGATCATGGTTGAGTTGGGAGAACATTGCCACACACACATAATCCCACGCATGAAGAAGATCATTGACGGCACGGATGACAGGGGTATTACAAGAACACTGAAGTGGAAAGGCGGCGGCGGGTTCCGTTATTACCACCTAGCGCCATCGCTGCTCGAGAAAGACAAGTGGGGGAACTGGGTTATCAACAAAACCTACAATCCCGCCATGCTCGCACAGGCGATCTGCAAGCTGGAAGGCTTCAATTACGCGCCAAGCGACAGCGCATATTGGCAGCACGGCCATTCCACGGAGCGGGATTTTGTCTATGTGACCACCGCTAACCTGCGCCACGAACAGCTCCTTCAGTTGAGCGATGAGGTTGGTGGCGACCGGTCGTTACTGGTGGTGTGCAGTGCCTTTCGTGGTCGCAAGGAAGGGTATGCGAACCTGACGGTGAAGAAGATCCCGAAGGCCGTGCTCTCACGCTGTGAGTGGGGCCATGACGATTACAGCCTGAAGGTTGAGAATCTGCCAAAAGCGCCACCCAAGCCTGGACAGCAGAAGCTTTTTGACGAGGAGGAGGGACGATGAACCGGCACGTCAATGCTATTGCTGGTCGCTTAAGCTTGCGCCCACCACAGCGGCGCTCACTGGAAATTCTCGACCGCATCACCGAAATCGTGCCGCTAAAGAAGGGGGCGGACGTGGCTGCCGCACTGGCGGCCATTCAAGGCGAGTTTCCGAAAGTGACGGATTTCGAGCGTGAGTTTCCGTCGCTCTGCTTCGCGTTGGCAACCGGGGTGGGCAAGACTCGACTGATGGGGGCCTTCATCAGTTACCTCCATCTTGCACATGGGATCAACAATTTCTTTGTCCTCGCTCCGAATCTCACCATCTACAACAAGTTGATCACCGACTTTACTCCCAATACCTCGAAGTACGTGTTCAAGGGCATCGCGGAATTTTCCACTGACCCTCCCGAATTGATTACCGGTGACAATTATGAAGCCAAGGCGAACACACTCTTCGACATTTTTACCCGCTGTAAGGTGAACATCTTTAATATCTCGAAGATCAACTCCGAGGTGCGTGGTGGCAGATCACCACGTATTAAGCGGCTATCGGAATATATTGGCGAGAGCTACTTCGACTATCTGGCTGCACTCCCGGATCTTGTCCTCCTGATGGACGAGTCGCACCGCTATCGCGCTTCGGCTGGGGTGCGGGCGATCAATGAGCTTAAACCGTTAATGGGCTTGGAGCTGACCGCCACACCATTTGTGGAAACGAGCAAGGGTTCCGTGGCGTTCAAGAACGTGGTGCTCGACTATCCCCTTGGGAAGGCAATGACAGATGGTTTCGTCAAGGAACCTGCAGTCGTGACGCGCAAGGACTTCAATCCGGTAAACATGTCGCCTGAGGAGATCGAGCGTATGAAGCTCGAAGATGGGGTGCGCCTGCACGAGCAGACCAAGGTCTTGCTGGAAACTTACGCCCGCGAGAGCGAGGAACAGATCGTCAAGCCTTTTGTGCTGGTTATTGCTAGGGACACGACCCACGCGGGGCAGCTCATGTCGTTAATCCAGTCGGGCGAATTTTTCAAGGGACGTTATAAGGAAAAAGCCATCCAGGTGGACTCCAGTAAGTCCGGCGCTGAAGAAGAGGAAATGATCGCCCGTTTACTTAAGGTTGAGCATACGGAAGAGCCGACTGAGATCGTTATCCACGTCAACATGCTGAAGGAAGGCTGGGATGTTACCAACCTCTATACGATCGTTCCTCTGCGTGCGGCCAACGCTCGAATCCTGATTGAGCAATCTATTGGGCGCGGATTGCGTCTCCCGTACGGCAAGCGTACCGGTGTTCCTGCAGTGGACCGGCTCAGCATTGTCGCACATGACAAATTCCAGGAGATCATCAACGAGGCGAACAGGCCCGAATCCTTGATTCACCTCCAAGCCCTGGTGCTTTCGTCGGAGGACTTGGCCCAGAAGACCAAAACCGTGGTTTCGCAGTCTCGCCTCGATACCATGCTTGGCGTCCTACCAACGGGTATTTCAGCAGAGACCGAAGTTGCGGGGGGCGAAGAGACTAAAGCCTTTTCGAATCCAGAAGAAGAACGGGTCGCCCAAGTGACCCGCGATGTCATACGGAAAATGGAGAGCCAGCCACAGAAGCTACCGAGCGTGTCATATCTCAATACGCCTGAAGTTCAGGCGGAGGTGATTCGAGAAGTTAAGGAGCGTTATAAGCCTGCACAGCTGGTTCTGGAAGGCATTGCAGAACAACCGGATATCGCTGCCGTGGTTGCCAAGACATCGGAGTTAGTCATCGAACAGACAATCGATATTCCGCGTATCCTTGTGGTGCCCAAAGGTGAAGTGCGATCTGGCTTCAAGCCATTTGCCTTGGAGCTGGGCACACTCAATTTCCAACCGCCTTCCGAAGAACTCTGGCTTCAATATCTCCGAACAGGCATAACTGAAACGGTGGGTTTGGGCAAAGGTAGCATTGAGGAAGCACGGCTGGAAAACTATGTCGTGAGCGCCTTGGTGGACTTCGATGATATCGCCTACGACACCCATGCCGATATGCTCTATGACCTTGCGACGCAGACTGTCAATCACTTTCGCTCTTACCTTTCGGAAGAAGCCACGGGCAAAGTGCTGCGGGTATACCAGCGTGATATTGCCAAGTTCATCCATGTGCAAATGCAGAAGCACTACTGGGAAGATAAAGTGGACTATGAGGTGGTCATCAGCAAAGGCTTTACCGATTTGAAGCAGAGTGCCTACGCGGCCTCCGCCACAGAGCCGCCGCTAGATTTTCGTCAATCGCCTACGGACAAGAGCAATATGGCCAAGTATCTGTTTGGTGGCTTTTCGCGGTGCCTTTTTCCGGTGCAAAAATTCCAGTCAGAATCGGAACGCATTCTCGCGGTCATCCTTGAGCGTGAATCGAAGAAGTGGTTCAAACCGGCCAAAGGCCAGTTCCAAATTTTCTATAAGTCCGGCACCGACCACCCAGAATACCAGCCAGATTTTGTCGCCGAGACCGATAGCGCGATCTACATGCTTGAGCCCAAAGCCAAGAATCGAATGGCGGATGCTGATGTGCTCGCAAAGCGGGATACCGCAATTAAGTGGTGTCAGCATGCCAGCACACACGCTGCCACCTGCGGCGGCAAACCCTGGCAATATGCACTCATTCCCCATGACGCCATTGCTGAAAACATGACGCTGTTTGGTTTAGTAAGCCAGTTCGCTATTACATCATAAAGAATTCTCGATGATGTCGGGAACACAGCCAACTCAAACTACGGAACTTATTCCCCAAGAAATCATCGGAGTCCTCGAAGCTGCCCTGGAACAATTCCCCCTTATTACGTATGACTTAGGAGGGGAAGAATGTGAGGGGGTCGGTGAGGGGGTCGAGTCTTTTGTTGAATAATACTTCAAACCTCGTTTCTGCCGTGTTTAGCTTTGATCATAAATAAGTCAGTTGTTCAATTTTTCACTTGCCTTGGGCGCGGCTGGGCCTCCGCCCCGAATCGACTTTTCGGCGAGGGTTGTTTGAGCGGAGCGAGTTCCCGAGCCATAATATTCGGGGCGGTGGACCAGGAACCCGCAGGGCCGCGCACGGGCAGAAATGGTTTTGGGCACTTTTGCCGAAACAAAAGTGCCTCGTCGCGCGGGGGCGAAACCTCGCATAAGGTATGAACTTAGGCGGGAGCCGGAGAATTCACCGCCACCTCAAACCCCATGTCCTTAATCATTAGTTGGATTTCGTTGGCGGGGTGGCCGGGGTGGTGAGGTAGCCCTTTACGAATGGGGAGTCAGCGTCATACAGGGCCAAAGGTTGGAACGAGGGCGGATGGCATTTTCCTCAACCGGCTGCGCGGAGTTTTCATTTTTGGGGGTAATAGGTTGAAAGGGGGTGGGCTAGATTTTTGGGTAGAACCAGACTTTCAAGTTTATCTCATTGATTTAATTGCTATTTTTTGTTGTGTCCTGAAAATCAACCAAAAACAATTTTGTGTCCATAAATTCATTAAATATGGGACACAAAAATATTATCAGCTGGTGGATAGGACACAAGCCTCGCCTATACCACAGACCGGCCTTCAGCAATATTCAGCAAAGTTGGGAACGCCAAAATTGCAGGGCGGCGCCCACTCGCCTCTCGAAGTTGAACCAAAATTTTAGCGTCACGGAGCTGGCGTAATATGGGCATGGCTGTTTGTTTCGCAATTTCTGTACGGCGAACGAAGTCGCTGGTTTGAAAAATTGGTCGGTCGAACAAAGCATCAAGAACATGAATAGAAAATTGTGAGTGGGTCACATCACGGATTTGGATTTTCATCGCATCATAGAGCGCCATCATTTTTTTTACTCGATTAGAATTATCGTGTGATTGCTGGGAGATTGCGGTAAGAAAAAATACTACCCATTCATTCCAATCGTTTCGCTGAGAAATTGATTGAAGGCGAGAATAATATTCGTCTCGATGGGTCTCCAAATAGGCGCTAAGATAAAACATGGGACTAGAGAGAACGCTTTTGGCATAAAGAAATAAAGGGATTAACAAACGTCCAATGCGCCCGTTTCCGTCCTTGAAGGGGTGAAGCAATTCAAACTGTGCATGTACCAGAGCGGTTTGTATCAAAGGGTCGATATCCGATTCTTGAATATATCGTTCCCATGCCTCAAGGTGATCAAGGAGTTGTAGAGGACTTGGGGGTACAAAAGTCGCTTCTTCAATCTTACACCCAACGGGACCAATCCAATTCTGTTCCATCCGAAACTGACCCGGCTCTTTATCCTTCCCGCGAACACTAGATAGCAAGATATGGTGTAAATCTTTCACGAAGCTCAACGAGAGTGGACGATGGGCCAATTGGTCTCTGGCAAAAGTTAGTGCTTGGCGGTAGTTAACGATTTCCTTAATATCTTGTGTTTTCTGTTCATCGTAATTTTGCCCCGCTTCATGCTCTAATACTTCCTCCAATGTTGCCTGTGTCCCCTCAATTTTAGAAGAGAGAACTGCTTCTTGACTGGTAAGTGGCGAAAGGAAAATAGCAGGGTTCACAACCCCTTGAAGTAATCCATCATACTGGGCTAAAGCGGCATTGGCCTGTCCAACAAGTCCAATTAATCTCTCATGATCAAGGTTTGTAATCGGCAGAGGTTCTGGAAGGTAGGGTTCCATAAGGTCTCAGGTCCGTTAATAACTGCTTTGTCCAAACAGATCTTGGATGGTCACCATTAGGAGGCCAAAAGAGACGGAATTAGGCTGGGCAAGCGGGAGAATTCACCGCGACTTCAAACCCCATATCCTGAATCATCTGTTGGACTTCGTTGGCGGGTTGGCCAGGGGTGGTGAGGTAGCCGTTGACGAATAGGGAGTCGGCGACGTACAGGACCAAGGGTTGAAGGGAACGTAGGTTATATTCTCTTCCTCCAGCTGCGCGTAGTTCTCGTTTGGGGTGGATGAAGCGGAACATGCTCATGATCTTGAGACAGCGTTGTGGGGTTAAATTGTTCTCGTTTTCTAGAGGTGTTCCGGATGCGGGGTGGAGCATATTGAGCGGTATCGAGTCTGGATTGAGGTCTTTCAGGGAAAACGCTAAATCCACGATGTCTTCGTCTTGTTCTCCCATGCCTACGATGCCACCTGAGCAGAGCTCGAGTCCTGCGGCTCTAGCGTTGTTTAACGTGGTCAACCGATCTTGAAAGGTATGCGTGGTGCAAATAGAAGCGTGGTATGCTTCGCTGGTGTTCAGGTTGTGATTGATTCGATCAACCCCTGCGGCTTTGAGTCGCTTGGCTTGTGGTTCGGTGAGTAGGCCGAGGGAGCAGCATACTTGAATAGGCAGCTCGTCTTTAATCTGCCGAACGGCTTTGGAGATTTCCTCGATTTCACGATCTAACGGGCTTCTTCCACTAATCACGACACAGTAACGTTGAGCCTTGGCCTCGGCAGCTTGCCTGGCTCCTGCGAGCATTTGATCTGGTGTGACGAGGGCATATCGATCGATCGGCGCTGTGGAAATGGACGATTGCGAGCAGTAATGACAGTCTTCCACGCAGGCTCCGCTCTTTGCATTGAAGAGCATTTGTAACGTCACGGTGTTGCCGAAATGCCGGTGGCGGATTCGATAGGCAGCGTTGATCAATCCCAACAAATCCTCATCCGGGGTTTGGAGCAGGGACAGGCTTTCCTCGCGAGTCATTTCTTCATCCCGCAACACGTTGTCGGTAAGCTGGGTATAGTGTGTCATGAGTTTGCTCCGTGCAATAAGAAGTCGGGTTTGTCTTAGGACTATAATCCTGCGAAGGCTAGGCTGTCACGGATTTGTTAAATGGGTTGTCGGTAGGTAGAGATTAACTTGCTTGATGAATAAGAGCAGCACTTCCTCGATTATGTGAGGTGAGAAGAAGCTGTGAAAGGATTGTATCAAACTCTGCTTGGGGAATTTGCTTGGCGTCTCGCCACATGTTTTCAATGCCATAAAAAGCGCGTATATTTTCATGGAAAACATGAACGATGGTATCGCCAAAATCCAAGAGAACCCACGTCCCGGATGCTGTTCCTTCGATAATGGCTCGAGCTTTGAAGACTTTTTGAAGCTCATCCTGAATCGCATCAGAGATGGCCCTGACTTGGCGCTCCGAGCTGCCTGAACAGAATACAAAAAAATCAGCGATTGATGTCAGATGTCCGACCTCAAGAATCATCACCTCTGAAGCGTTTTTTTCCAGGGCCACTCGGCCCATGGCGAGTGCTTTATTTTTTATTCCATTAGAAATAACTAGTCTCCTTTATTTACACCATACAGGCGATTTTTGATTATATAAGATTCAATGGGGCTCGGCAACCAATCGGCCACATTTCCACCATTTTGCAAGCGGTTACGAATGGCAGATGCCGAGATGTGACATGGGGGCAAGGCCAATAATGTGAGGGTTGATCCATGCGAGGTCGGAATTTCGAGATGGTCTCGTATCCCTTTGTCCAGGGCAGCTAAATCGGGTTCCGAAAGAGGCGGAAGCATGGCAAGCGCTGGGAGCTGGGCAAATTGGACCTCTGGTCGTGAGATGACCACGAAATTGGTTGCGGATAATAGTTCCTTGCCCAACTTCCAGGTTGGAAAATCAAGAAACGCGTCGAGACCGAGGAGGAAATATAATTCGCCTTTGAGTTGGCTTCTAAGTGAATTGAGTGTGTCGATGGTATAGGAAGTCTCTGAGGACGTTGCTTCTATATCTGATACTTGAAAGTGGGGAATGTCCCGGATTGCCAATTTGACCATTGCGAGTCGATGGTGAGCTGGCGAGAGAGTCTCGATGGATTTGTGAGGCGGATCTCCCGTTGGAATAAAGAGGATTTGGTCAAACCCAAGTCGTGCGCGGGCCTGCTCGGCAATGTGCAGATGACCAAGATGGATTGGATTGAACGTTCCGCCTAGGAGACCGATACGCATGAGTTATTGCTGGACAAATAAACCTTTAGAAGTGAGGTTTGTTGCCAACCTCGTGAAGCGTGATGCGTAATGCGTAAACCGTAAGTAATTATGAGTAGATGAACTTCTCTTCACGTATCACGCTTTACGCATCACGGTTTACGTCTCCCTTAAAGGAGCGCAAGGTTGTCACGATGGATAACTTCCTCATACTCCTTGCCACCTAAGATTTCCTGGACCTCTGTGGTGTTCCGTCCTTTGATCTTTGCGAGTGACTGCGAGGACATATTGACAAGCCCTTTGGCAAATTCTTTTCCGTTGGAGTCAACACAGGAAACCGGATCACCAGAGGAAAATTCTCCTGTGATGTCGAGGATGCCGGAGGGGAGTAAACTCTTCCCTCGATGCCGCAACGCTTCGACCGCGCCATCATCGAGAATCAGTTGCCCCTTGGACCGCAACGTAAACGCAATCCAATGTTTGCGGCTGGGCAGACGCCGGCCTTGAGGGAGAAACAGCGTGCCTTGGCCTTCTCCAGCAAACATTTGTGTTAACAATTGAGGCGTCTCGCCATTCATGATGAGCGTGGGTACGCCAAATTGCCCGACGTGTTTGGCTGCTTGAATTTTGGTGACCATGCCTCCTCGGCTCTCCTGGCCTCGTGACGTTCCGGCTCCCTGTTCGATCTGCGGAGTGATTTCTTCAACCACCGAAATCAATTCTGCTTGAGGATTCTGACGAGGGTCTTCGGTATATAACCCATTCACGTCGGATAGAATCACAAACAGGTCGGCATCCACCAAGTGGGCCACTTGCCCGGCCAATGTGTCGTTGTCGCCAAATCGAATTTCCTCGACCGAAACCGTATCGTTTTCATTAATGATGGGAATGACATTCAACTCGATTAAGGTGCTCAGAGTATGCCGCGCGTTGAGAAACCGTTTGCGGTCGGCAAGGTCTTGGTGCGTGAGCAGGACCTGCGCGACTTTTTGTCCCGCTTCTTGAAAACATTTTTCGTACGCATGGATCAAATGGCTCTGTCCCGCTGCTGCGGCTGCTTGTTTGAGCGGGATGGTTTGCGGATAAGCTTTCAATCCTAATTTTTCAATGCCGGCTACAATGGCTCCCGACGAGACGATGACGATCTCGCGTTGCGGGGTATTCAGTTCTGCAATATCTCGAGAGAGCCGCGCAATGAGATCATGCCGCAAGCCAAAATCTCGAGAGGCCACGAGGCTACTCCCAATTTTCAGGACCACCCGTTTTGCGCTGGTGATTAGCTGATGTTGCATGATTCTTTGGCTTCATCCATGCGAGAAACAATATATTTCACGAGGGCATCGAGCCCTTCGCGTGTGGCCGAAGAAATCGTCAGAAAGGGCAATTGGTGCTCGTCGCAATATTGCTGAAGTTTCAACAGGTTGTCGCCATTGCCTCGGAGGTCGTGTTTGGTGCCGATAATTGCGTAGGGCCGTTCTCCTAGATGATCGTCGAATGCTGCCAATTCGCGTCGGAGAATCGCTAAACTCTCTAAAGGCTCATCCGGCGCCCATTCCGAAATGTCGATCAGATATAACAAAAATGCCGTGCGTTGAATATGCTTTAAAAATTGAATGCCCAACCCCTTGCCTTCGTGCGCACCTTCAATGATGCCAGGAATGTCTGCCATCACAAAGCTGCGATATTCTCCGAACGGAACTACGCCGAGGTGGGGGCGCAACGTTGTAAAGGGATAATTGGCGACTTCGGGGCGTGCGGCGGAGACCGCTGATATCAAGGTTGATTTGCCGGCATTGGGAAAGCCTACCAATCCGACATCGGCCAGCAGCTTTAATTCCAGATTTAACGATAACACCTCGCCAGGCATTCCAGGTTCGAATTTTATGGGGGCCCGGTTGGTTGATGTGGTAAATCGGGAATTGCCTCGGCCGCCTTTTCCGCCACGGGCTATGATAATTGTTTGCCTGTCCTCGATCATGTCCGCTAAGACTTCGTCCGTTTCATAGTTTTTAATGATGGTCCCCACCGGCACAGTCACCGTGACGTCGCCACCGTTGCGTCCATGTTTATTGGTACCTTCTCCTGGGCGTCCATGTTTGGCTTCGTAGTGGCGAAGATATTTCAAGTCCAGCAACGTCGTGGCTCGGGTGGCAGCTCGTAAAACCACGTGCCCTCCGTTCCCGCCATCGCCCCCATCGGGACCACCATGCGGCACATACTTCTCCCGGCGAAAACTACTAGCGCCTTTGCCACCGTTTCCGGCTTTTACATAGATTTTGGCTTGATCGATAAACATGAGTGAGCCTGTCGCAAGTTGGCCGCACCAACCTGGGTAAAACACTGGATGTGAAGATTATAGAGGAACGAATGGTAAAACAGGAAGGTATTAGGCTGAAGGATACACGCTGATCTTGCGTCGGGCTTCCTCGCCCTCAAACTTGACGATTCCGTGTGATTTGGCAAACAGGGTGTGGTCTTTACCCATTCCCACATTAAGCCCAGGGTGAAATTTGGTTCCACGTTGACGTATTAAGATATTGCCAGCCTTGACTTGTTCGCCCGCGTATTTTTTAACGCCAAGGTATTGAGGATTGCTATCCCGTCCGTTTCGTGATGATCCTCCGCCTTTTTTATGTGCCATGGGGGTCTCCTCAATCCTCTCTCTGTCAGCTTACGATAATTTCTTCAATTCTGATTTGGGTGAAACCTTGGCGATGTCCTTTGGTGCGCCGATACCCTTTCCGCCGTTTCTTCTTAAATATTGTGATGGAGCGGGTTCTGCCGTTTCTTACCACGGTGGCTTTAACATGGGCTTGGTCAACCTCAGGTTGCCCAATGGTGGATCCATCATCCCCCGAAATAAACCGCACTGGTTTTAATTCAAGAGTTTGACCTTCTTCGGCATGAAGTAATTCAACGTCAAGCGTGGCCCCTGGCTCCACTCGATATTGCTTCCCACCTGTTTCAAGAATCGCATACATACGGTTCGTAACCTCCCAATCTAAAAAGGAATATCATGCAGATTGAGATACTGTCAACCTACTTGGTCTAATACGTTTACCCTATTTGTTGATTGACAGAGTTTTGTCGCCTGGGCTATATACGCGACTAGATTGTTCGTCTCGTGGCAGATCAATTTTTTTAAGGATACCGGCAAGACATGGTTACCGCAAGTGACAAAATCTGGATGGACGGCGAATTTGTGAATTGGAATGAGGCAAAGGTCCATGTCCTCACTCATGCCCTGCATTACGGGTTAGCGGCGTTTGAGGGCCTTCGTTGCTATAAGGGCACCAAGGGGTCGGCTATCTTTCGTTTGAACGAGCACGTTGACCGTTTGTTTGAATCAGCCCACATCATGACCATGAAAGTGCCATTTAGTAAGAAAGAGGTGTCGGAGGCGATTATCGAAACCGTTCGCGTCAACCGGTTGGAATCGTGTTATATCCGCCCCTTGCTCTACGTGGGTTATGGGGAAATGGGATTATTTCCAGGAAACAATCCGATCAAATTAAGCATCGCGGCTTGGCCGTGGGGAACCTATTTGGGAGAACATGCGCTAGAGCAGGGCATACGAGCCAAGTTGTCATCCTTCACTCGTCATCATGTGAATGTGTCAATGACGCGTGCCAAGGTTTCAGGGTATTACGTCAATTCCATCTTGGCCAAATGTGAGGCGAAAAATTTAGGCTATGATGAGGCCATCCTTCTCGATCCTGAGGGATATGTCGCTGAGGGGACTGGCGAGAATATTTTTATTGTCAAAAAAGGCGTTCTGAAAACGACTCCGTTGACCTCCATTCTCGAAGGCATCACTCGTGATGCCATCATGACCTTGGCTCAGGAGCGGAACATTCCTGTGGTCGAAGAACGGTTCACTCGGGATGCCATGTACGTGGCGGATGAAGTGTTTTTAACAGGAACGGCTGCCGAGGTGACGCCAGTTCGGGAGATAGACGATCGGGCAATTGGCGAAGGTGCGCGCGGGCCAGTGACGACGCTTCTGCAAAAAGCTTTCTTCGATATTGTAAAAGGCGAAGATTCGACTCACCACAATTGGTTGGCCTCGGTGTAACGGCCAATCCAGTTCTGTTTTTCTTCCCTTCGTTTATGGGTATTCCGATTAACCCAACTTCCGTTCATTCAACGGATGGCGGAAGAACCATAGAGTAAATCCGAAACTCGAATTTCGAAATCCGAAACAAATTCGAATGACGAAGTGACCAATACCAAAAACGTCCAAAACAGTCAGTACGACCTTTTGGGTGCGATTCTGCAACATTGGGCAGGATGCGTTTGAAACATTTGAATTTCAGATTTGTTTCGGATTTCGATATTCGGATTTCGTGTGTATGGGACGTATGTGGAGTGAAAATGATTACTTGGGCTGGTTATTCGGAAGGCTCAGCGGGTTTTTCGGAGGAAGTTTCGGTAGCAGGAGGTGTTGAAGCTGGTGTAGGTGTTGACTCACTGGAAGTGTTTGGAACATCAATCACGGAGGCAGCATGTTCTTGTCTCGACAGCATGGCCAACGTTAAGGATGTGAGCATGAAGACGACCGCCGCACCAACGGTGACTTTGCTGAGGAACGTGCCTGGCCCTCGACTTCCAAAGACCGTTTGACTTGATCCGCCAAACGCCGCGCCGATTTCGGCCCCTTTGCCGGCCTGAAGCAGGATGGAGGCAATCATGAGAAAGCAAACAAAGAGGTGAATGATGATGGCGATGGTGTACATGGGTTCCGTTTCTTGAATGTTTAGTGAGAAGCCTGAAGTGCAAGACTACAAATATTAGCAAAGCTGGTAGGGTCAAGACAAGCTTTTCCTACTAATGCCCCATCGATGTCTGTGCAGTGGAACAAAGCCTCAGCATTTTGAGAGGACACGCTTCCCCCATACACAATGCGAACATCTTGAGCGGCTGCTCCCCATTCCGCCGTGACGACCGAGCGAAGAAAAGCATGAACCTCTTCAGCTTGTTCAACCGTCGCGGCTCGTCCAGTTCCAATGGCCCAAATGGGTTCATAGGCGATCGCGATCATGGAAATTTTTTCGCTATCAAGACCGGATAGCCCTTTTATTAATTGATCTTTGACGATGGCTTGCGTGTGTCCGGCTTCGCGTTCCTCTAACGTTTCGCCAACACACACAATTGGGCGCAATTTATGCTCCAATGCGGCTTTCACTTTTTTATTCACCTCTTCGTTACTCTCTCTGAATAGTTGACGTCGTTCAGAATGCCCAACAATCACGGAGGAACAGCCTAGTGCGTGTAACATCGGACCTGAGACTTCTCCGGTGAAGGCTCCCTCAGCTTCCCAATGGAGATTTTGCGCGGCAAGGGAAAATTGGTCATCAGCCGTCATGGCTTGTTGAACTGCATGAAGGCTGACAAACGGGGGTGCAACAAGAATATCGATGGTGGTTGATGTCGGCACGAGGTTTCGGAACTCATGCACAAACTCCGCGGATTCCGTCGAGGTTTTGTGCATTTTCCAATTGCCGACAATGAGGCGAGTTCTCATGGGGGGGTGTGATATCAGGATTTGATTGAGAAAAATTAGAATGGCAATTTATCGATTGGGCAATGCGGCGAGGCCGGGCATTTCTCCCCTCTCAAGAAGTTGGAGTGCGGCGCCGCCACCGGTTGAAATAAACGACATACTGTCGGTTTCCCCGGCACGATGAACCGCCAAAGCGGTATCACCACCGCCGACGATCGTCAGGGCGTAGGCATTGGCCACTGCGTGAGCCATAGCTTGGGTTCCGCGCGCAAAGGCATCCCGTTCAAACATGCCCATGGGGCCATTCCATAAAATTGTTTTGGCATTTTGAACGGCTTCGGAAAACAATTTCACGGAAGCCGGGCCGATATCCAGTCCATACCATCCTTCCGGAATTTCCTGGGTCGTGACAATTTTGGTTTCCGCCGCTGGGTCGAGACTGGCGGCGACGACGCAATCCACCGGCAGATAAAATTTTACCCCACGCTCCACGGCATGCTGTTGAATGCGTTTTGCAAAATCCAGCATGGCATCTTCAACGAGGGATCGGCCGATTTCCATGCCCATGGCTTTGATAAAGGTGAAGGCCATGCCACCACCGATGATGACTTTATCCACCTTTTGTCCTAAATTTTCAATGACACCAATTTTCCCGGAGACTTTGGCACCTCCCAGGATCGCGACAAAGGGACGTATGGGATTCTCTACCGCTCCCTCAAGGTATTCGACTTCTCGTTTCATCAAATAGCCGGCGGCGGAAGTCTTGATGAATTTTGTGATTCCGGCTATTGAGGCATGGGAACGATGGGCTGCACCAAAGGCTTCATTGATGTACACGTCGGCCATGGACGCAAGTTCCGAAGCAAACCCCTCATCATTTTCTTCTTCTTCAGGATGAAAGCGAAGATTTTCGAGCAGGAGAATGTCGCCAGGCTTCAGTTGGCTCACGAGGTTTTTCACCTTCGGGCCTATGCAGTCCAGTGAAAAAATGACATCTTTTCCCAGAAAACGTCTGAGACGCTTGGCCACCGGCGCCAGGCTTAATTCTGGACAGGGTTTCCCTCCTGGGCGTCCCAGGTGAGAGCAGAGGATGACGCTTCCACCTTCGTCTACGGCGTGGTTGATTGTCGGAAGGGCGGCGCGAATGCGTGAATCATCCGTGATTTGCAGGGAGTCATCGAGGGGTACGTTAAAATCCACGCGAATAATGATACGCTTCCCGCGGAGGTCAACCTGATCGATGGTTTGTTTAGTAATACGCACGAGGAATCCTTTCTACCCTCAGGGCTGGCTTCTCGCAAACGAGGGGACAGAAAAGACTTACGTTTTAGTTCTTGGCCCCTATAAATTTGACCAAGTCCCGAAGACGGCATGAATAACCCCATTCGTTATCATACCAGGCAAAGACTTTGACAAATCGACGATCCATGACCGTGGTCAAAGGTGAATCAACCGTGGCAGAGTGTGAACAACCATTGAGGTCGATGGAGACAATCGGAGCTTCAGAATAGCCTAAAATTCCTTTGAGCGACCCTTGAGCCGCCTTGGCAAATGCGGCATTGACTTCGTCCCCCTCGCAGTCCCGTTCGGTGACAACTCCCAAGTCGATTAATGACACATTGGGGGTAGGGACACGAATGGCCACACCATCCATTTTCCCTTTCAACTCCGGAATGACCAAGTGCAAGGCTTTGGCCGCACCGGTTGAGGTCGGAATCATGGACAGTGCTGCACTCCGTGCCCGACGGAGGTCTGAATGGGGCAAGTCGAGTAATTGTTGGTCATTGGTATAAGAGTGAATCGTAGTCATGAAGCCATGATGAATCCCAAAGTTTTCTAGAAGGACTTTGGCGACGGTCGCGAGGCAGTTGGTGGTACATGAGGCATTTGAAATGATGTGATGATTTTTAGGGTCATATGTGTTTTCGTTGACGCCCAACACCACAGTCAGATCGGCATTTTTCCCTGGAGCCGAGATGATGACTCGAGGGGCTCCTGCGGAGAGATGTTGGCTGGCGCCGTCCCTATCGGTGAAGCGGCCGGTCGATTCAATGACGACATCCACCCCAATTTTCCCCCAAGGGAGCTGTTTAGGGTCTTTTTCAGCCAGTACTTCTATGGATTGGTCATTGACCAGAAGTTGGTTCTGTTTTGTCTGGACTTCTCCCTTGAACTGTCCATGGACTGAATCATAGGTGAGCAGATGACAGAGAGTTTTGGAATCAGTCAAATCATTAATGGCCACACATTGAATTTCAGGGTCACCAAGGGAGGCTCTTAAAAAGTTCCGCCCAATCCGCCCAAATCCGTTGATGCCGACCCGAATTGCCATAAGTGCCTGTAAAAAAAGTGCTTATAATCAAATGCTCGTAGGAAAAAGACCTAGGATTCCATACTACTTTTGAGGGGGTATTAAGTCAAGCAATTGACCCCTTGAATGATTTTTCGGTACTGGAGAAACAGAACTGAAGGAGATGAGATGAAACGTGACGTAAGAGTCGAGGTTCGCCTAGATCTTCATCGCATCTTTTACTTCGGCCAGGGTTTGGCGTGAGACCTCGGTGGCACGCTGGCATCCGCTCTGGACCACGTCTTCCAGCCGTTTCGGGTTGGCTTCGAGGGTTTTCCGTGATTCCCAAATGGGCGCGAGCCGTTCAATCATGGTGTCGGCCACAAATGTTTTGCAGTCAATGCAGCCGATTTCAGCGGTCCGACATTCCTTGCTCACTTGGTCGATGATCGCGGAGGTAGAATAGATTTTGTGGAAATCATATACCGGGCAGATCTCAGGATTACCTGGATCCTTCCTCCTTACCCGGGCCGGGTCCGTGACCATGGTTTTGAGTTTTTGGCGAACCTCCGGTTCTGAATCTGAGAGGTTGATAGTATTTCCGTAGCTCTTGCTCATCTTTCGACCATCGGTTCCCATCACCTTGGGAAATTTCGTTAACAGTTCTTTGGGTTCGACAAGGACCGTGGAATAGAGGCTATTAAACCGTCTGGCTATTTCCCTGGTGAGTTCGAGATGAGGCAGTTGGTCCTTGCCAATAGGCACCGCGTCGGCTTTATACAACAAAATATCAGCAGCCTGAAGAACGGGGTAACCCAAAAACCCATGCGTAGATAGGTCACGGCCTTCGATTTGTTCTTGTTTCTCCTTGTAGGTGGGATTTCTCTCAAGCCAGGGTACAGGAGTGATCATCGAGAGCAGTAAATTCAAAATGGCGTGCTCAGGGACATGTGACTGGATGAACACCGTGGCGCGTTCAGGATCGATGCCGACAGCCAGCCAGTCAATCAAAATTTCGCGAACGAAGGTGTGGAGTTGGCTGGTATCCTCATAATTGGTGGATAAGGCATGCCAATCCGCCACAAAAAAGAAACATTCATTGTGTTCCTGCAGCAGCCTCCAATTTTCAAGAGCTCCCAGTAAATTACCGAGATGCAGCCGTCCGCTGGGCTGCATGCCGCTGAGTACGCGTTGTGGCAACGTTTTCTCCCTATTCGTAAAACATCAGGACGACAAGAGCTCACTTGGGAGAATGGTCGCTGTTAAGATTTGAAACACCGTCATGAGTATCGTTCGGATAAATTGGTGGTAAGAATCCGTCATGATCAACCCAATGAAAATAAACATGCCGTAAGGTTCCAGGCGTCGAAGGTGCAAGGCCGATTGAGGTGGCAGAAGGCTTACCAGAATTCGCCCACCATCTAGAGGAGGAATGGGTATCAAATTGATGACCATTAAAATGGTGTTAATCAAGATTGAAAATTGCGCCATAGCTGCTATGGGCAACAGGATGGTATGAGCGAGGCTGCCCTGGGATTCCCCTTCGGCTTGAGATGGGGCAAAGGATAGGATGAGGCTTAAGACGATGGCGCTGACGATGAGAAGGAATAAGTTCATGGCAGGGCCAGCGGCTGCCACGAACGCCATGTCCCTTCGAGGGTTGTGTAAATTGGCCGAATTGATAGGGACTGGCTTTGCCCATCCCACGAGAAAACTTCCCGGAGCCAATAGGCACATTACAGGGACAATGATGGTTCCCAGGAGGTCGATATGCGGGAGCGGATTCAGGGTTAAGCGCCCCAGATCTTTGGCAGTGGAGTCTCCAAAGAAATTTGCGATCCACCCGTGCGCATATTCGTGGAAGACGATAGCCAACAATAAAGGCAACCCCATGATGGAAATGGAGGATAAAATTTGGCTTAGAGAGTTCATGGATTTGATGGGACTGTGGAAGTTAAATCAGGCTCGAGAAGTTAATCAACGATGGAAGTGTTGTGTCTTAAGCACTTAAGGACACCTCTAAAAACCGTCCTTTTCCGTGATGGCGGCGTCAGCCGCGTGCTCAAATC